>DATCZB010000111.1:0-9041 GCA_036526155.1 Gammaproteobacteria bacterium | reverse complement strand
TGGAAGGCACGGTAATGGAAACCTTGCCGAACACGACCTTTCGCGTCGAGCTCGAGAATGGCCACGTCGTCACCGCGCATATTTCCGGAAAGATGCGGAAAAACTACATTCGCATCCTCAAGGGCGACAAGGTCACCGTGGAGCTGACGCCTTACGACCTGACCAAAGGTCGGATCGTTTACCGCGCCCGCTAGAAAAAGAGAAAAAGGGGTCTGACCCCTTTTTATTACTGCTCGAGGTGCTCGAGCTCGCGGATGGTCGCCTCTGGCAGCAGCACGAGCTCCGTGCCGTCCTCGCTGCAATCGATCCGGACATGCCCGCCGTCCTTGAGGATGCCGAACAACAGCTCCTCGGCCAGCGGCCGCTTGATGTGCTCCTGAATCACGCGCGCCATCGGCCGCGCACCCATGCTCTTGTCGTAACCGCGGTCGGCGATCCACTGCCTGGCTGCGGGCTCGAGCTCGATCGTGACATCGCTCTTCTCGAGCTGAGCCTCGAGCTCGACGATCAGCTTGTCGACGACGCGCTTGACTGATTTCTGGTCGAGCGGCGCAAACTGGATGATCGAGTCGAGACGGTTGCGGAATTCGGGCGAGAAGAGCTTCTTCAGTGCCTCCATGCCGTCGGTCGCGTGATCCTGTGTCGTGAACCCGACCGACGCCCGGCTCATCTCCTGCGCGCCAGCGTTGGTCGTCATGACGATGGTGACGTGGCGGAAATCAGCCTTGCGGCCGTTATTGTCCGTCAGCGTGCCGTGGTCCATGACCTGCAGCAGCAAATTGAACACTTCCGGATGCGCCTTTTCGATCTCGTCGAGCAGCAACACGCAGTGCGGATTCTTGTTGATGGCCTCGGTCAGCAGACCGCCCTGATCGAAACCGACGTATCCGGGCGGCGCACCGATCAACCGGGACACCGTGTGCCGCTCCATGTACTCCGACATATCGAAACGAATGAGCTCGACCCCCATCGTGAGCGCAAGCTGCCGCGTCACCTCGGTCTTGCCGACGCCCGTCGGCCCGGTAAAGAGGAAGGACCCGATCGGCCTCATTTCATCACCCAAACCGGATCGCGACATCTTGATCGCGGACGCCAGTGCGCTGATCGCCTCGTCCTGGCCGAAGATCACGAGCTTGAGATCGCGCTCCAGCGTCTTCAGCGCGTCACGATCGGAGGCCGAGACATTCTTTTCGGGAATGCGCGCCATCTTGGCGACGATACTCTCGATCAGGTCGACGTCGACGGCGTCGGGCCGCTCCGCCTCGGGCTTGAGCCGCAGATGCGCGCCTGCCTCGTCGATGACGTCGATGGCCTTATCGGGCAACTGGCGGTCGTTGATGTGGCGACTGGACAACTCGGCTGCAGCGTCGAGCGCCTCGTCGGTGTAGGTGACGCCGTGGTGCTCCTCGAAGCGACTCTTGAGCCCCTGCAGGATGTCGACGGTCTCGGCGATCGTCGGCTCGACGACGTCGATCTTCTGAAACCGCCGCGCCAGCGCATGGTCCTTCTCGAAAATGCCACGGAATTCCGAGTAGGTCGTGGAGCCGATACAGCGCAACTCTCCACTCGCAAGCACCGGCTTGATCAGGTTCGAGGCATCCATGACGCCGCCCGATGCGGCGCCGGCTCCGATGACGGTATGGATCTCATCGATGAACAGGATTGCGCCGGGCTCGCTCTTGAGCTCGTTGACGACACCCTTGAGCCGCTTCTCGAAATCGCCGCGATACTTCGTCCCGGCGATCAGCGCGCCCATGTCGAGGGCGTAGATCGTGCTGTCGCGCAGAACTTCGGGAACGCGCCCCTCGTGAATCATGCGCGCCAGCCCTTCGGCCAGCGCGGTCTTGCCGACCCCGGCCTCGCCGACGTAAAGCGGATTGTTCTTGCGCCGCCGACAGAGAATCTGGACCGTCCGCTCGATCTCGAGCTCCCGGCCGATCAGCGGATCGATCTTGCCCTTCGCAGCCTCGGCATTGAGGTTGGTTGTGAATCGCTCGAGCGCACCTGGCTCGGCACCGGCGGAACCCTCATCCTCGCCGACTTCGTCTTCGGCGCCTTCCCCGTCCTTGGGAATCTTGCGCACCCGGTGCGAAAGGTATTGCGTCACGTCGAGTCGCGTGACGTCCTGCATGCCCAGGAGGTAAACCGCCTGCGATTGCTTCTCGCTGAAGATCGCGACCAGGACGTTGCCTGGCTGAACTTCTTTCTTGCCGCCCTGCTGAACGTGAAACAGCGCCCGCTGCAGCACGCGCTGGAATCCCAGTGTGGATTGCGGCTCGGCATCCTCAGCCACATCGTGCGGCATGCGCGGTGTGGAATCGTCGATCGACTCGACGAGATCGCTGGCGAGCCGGTCGATATCGGCGCCGCATCCCTTGAGAATTTCGACTACCTGCGGCGTGTCGAGCAAAGCCAGGAGCAGGTGCTCGACCGTGATGAACTCATGTCGCTCGTCGCGCGCCCGCTGATAGGCTTCCTTGAGGCAAATTTCCAGCTCAGTCGATAACAAATCAGGTCTCTTCCATTGTGCACAGCAACGGGTGCTGGTGCTGTTGCGCCAGGCCGGTCACCTGGGCGACCTTGGTCTCGGCAATCTCATAAGTGTACACCCCGCAAACGCCTTTGCCCTGGTGGTGCACCTCGAGCATGATGCGCGTCGCCGTACCGTGATCGAGGCCGAAAATGCTCTCGAGCACGCCGACGACGAATTCCATCGGCGTGTAGTCGTCATTCAACAAGACGACCCGATAAAGCGGCGGACGCTTGAGTTTGGGAGGTGCCTCCTCGAGCGCCGTGCCGCCATCATCCGGTATTTGTAGCCTGCGTTCAGACATAGAGTGAAGTTTAATGGCCCAACGTGGTCAATTTGAAGGAATTTTGGCCATGGCAGACTGTGGACCAGTCGGCTTGTGAGACGCCCCGTGGCTGCCCTATGATGGCCGGACGGGCTTTGCACTCGCCAGGATTTTAGGACTCGATGGACCTAGCGAAGAACTTCGCGCAGTGGCGTGACCGTTCGCCCGAGCAATGGATCACGCAGGCGAATCGTTTGCTGCCGCCCATGGTCGTGGGCGTGCTCGTGCTCCTGATCGCGTTCAATCTCGCCGACCTGACCTGGCGGCTGCTCGAATCGCCGCTGGTGGACGGGGTTGCGCCGCCGTCTGCGGCCGTTTCGGCCGGCGTCCCGGACGCCGAGCGCTATCAGGCGCTGTCGAGCTGGCAGCCTTTCGGCCAGGCGCCGGATGAGAGCACCGCAGCGATTTCGGCCGATCTTTTGCTCGATGCGCCGGACACCACACTGAACCTGACGCTGGTCGGGACGGTGCAGGCGTCGGAGCTGCCCGAGCGCGGGTCCATGGTCATTCCCGAGCAAGGCGCCGCCGTCATATCGGGTGGCGCCGGGCAACAGGTCTACTGGACCGGAGACCAGATCGAGGGCGCAGGCAACGCGGCGTTGCACTCCGTATTCAACGACCGCGTGCTGCTCGACCGCGGCGCCCGCCGGCTCGAGACGCTGCGATTCCCGGAATCGCTTCAGGACCAGAGCCAGGGCTCGCGAATTGCGGCGCGGCCGCAAGTCCGCAGCGTCGCACCCGTCCGGGGCGCAGGATCCAGCGCGCCGCTGCCGGCAGCCCTCGGCGAAGTCGCCGAGTTGCTCAGCGAGCATATCCAGTTCGCCATGCATACCGAGAACGGCCAGGTGCTCGGTTTTCGCGTCCAGCCGCGTGGAGACCCGCGCGTCTTTTCGGAGCTCGGGCTCGAGGCCGGGGACGTCCTGACCGAGGTCAACGGCATGCGGCTCAACGACCTGCGCAACGCGTCGCAGGTGCTACAGGCTCTGGGGGAAACTCAAATGGCCAACGTCATGATTCGCCGCGACGGCATAGATCGCGCGTTGGTCCTCAATATTGACCAGATCGAGCGGCTCGCCGAGTCGCTCCAATGAAGGGTTTGCTGATGGACTCAACCAGCCTTCGCTCTCGACTGCTCGCCGTTGTGGCCGGCGCCGGACTCACCTGGCCCGTGCTCGCGCAGGACGATGCAGTCACATTCACCCCCAATTTCCGCCAGGAGACCGATCTCGAGCAGGTCATCGAGGTCGTTGCCGACGTCACCGGGCGCACGATCATCGTCGACCCGCGCTCGCGCGGCCTGCAGGTCAGGCTCTATAACTCGCGGCCAATGTCGGCCGAGGAAATCTGGCAGCTGTTCCTGCAGATTCTCCAGAGCAACCAGCTGTCGGCAGTCGAGTCGGGCGGCATCTGGCGCATCGTGCCCGAGGCCAACCTGCGGTCGGAGGTCAGCGCGATCGATCGGGGCCAGGGCGCCGAAATCGTGACCCGCTCGGTCAGCGTCGACAATATCGCCGCGACCCAGCTCGTGCCCGTCCTTCGACCGATGATGCCGCAGTCGGCGCAGCTCGGCGCCGTGCCCAACACGAATTCGCTGATCCTCGTCGATCGGGCCGACAATCTCGACCGGATCGTCCGGATCATCGAGGCCATCGACACGGTCAACTCGCAGGAGACGGAAGTCGTCACATTGCAGTACGCAGGCGCCGAAGACGTCACCCAAAAGCTGCTCCAGCTGGCCCAGGCGCAGGCGGCCGGTGGTCTTGCGGCACTGCAGGCGATCGCCGACGAACGCACCAACAGCGTGTTCATGATCGGCACTCCGAGCCAGATCGGACGCTATCGGGAAATTGCGGAGTCGCTGGACCAGCCATCGACACAGGGCGGCGGGTCACAGGTCCGCTACCTGAACTACGCCGACGCGGACGAGATCGCGACCAACCTCCAGGCACAGTTCGGCGGGGCTCAGGTGGTCGAGGATGCCGAGACGGCTGCGGACCCGACCGGCGGCAACGTCACGATCTGGGCCGACATACCGACGAACTCGCTGGTCATGGCCGCGCCCTCGAGCGTCATGCGCGACATGCTGGCAATCGTCGACGCGCTCGATATTCCCCGGGCGCAGGTTCACGTTCAGGCCATCATTGTCGAGATTTCCGATGAGCGCGCGGCCGACCTCGGCCTGACCTGGCTCGTAGACGGTGCCGATGGTGACCAGGCGGCCATCCTGACGAACTTCAGCAATGTCGGCGGGATCCTCGACCTGGCCCAGATCGGTATCGACGGCACGCTCGATCCCGGCCTGATTTCCACCGGCATCACGGCTGCCGTCGGCGATCTCGATAACAACGGCACGAGCTGGGCAGCCGTGGTCCAGGCATTTGCCGGCGATGCGGCAACCAACGTCATGTCGCTGCCGGAGCTCGTCGTACTCGACAACGCCGAGGCCGAAATCAACGTCGGGCAGGAGGTGCCGTTCGTCACCGGGCAGTTCACGAACACGGGTGCTGCGCAGGGGTCGATCAATCCGTTTCAGACGTCGCAGCGTGAGCAGGTGGGCACGATCCTGAGAATCACGCCCCGGATCAATGAGGGCACGGGCATGCGGCTCTCGATCGAGCAGGAAACGTCGAGCATTGCGAGCACGACCTTAGGTGGCGACTTCATCACCAACAAGCGCACGATCGCCACTGAGGTCTTTGTCGACGACGGTGACGTCCTCGTGCTCGGCGGGCTGATCGACGACCAGCTGCGAGAGACCGAGCAACGCGTGCCGGTGCTCGGCAGCATTCCGGGCCTGCGCTGGTTGTTCCGCGCCCGTGACACGGATCTGTCCAAGTCGAATCTCATGGTCTTCATCCGGCCGACCATCCTGCGCGACAGCGTGGCTTCGTCGCAGATGTCCGGCCAGAAGTACCGCTATCTGCAGGATGAGCAGGAACGCCGCGCCGAGGAGCCCGTCCAGCTGCTGCGCGATGCGGAGCGCCCGTTGCTGCCGGACCTCGAGGATCTCGGGAACCCGGGCGCGCCCCGCGAGACCGAGTAGGCGCCTTGGCAGTGACGCCGGAGGACAGTCTCGACACGCGGCCATCGCGGCGCCTGCCGTTTGCCTACGCGCGCCGCCACGGCGTCCTGATCCAGGATTCCGACGGCGGCATGCCGGTCGTCATCTATCGGCCCGGAGTCAGGACCACGAGCCTCGCCGAAGCGAGGCGTTTTGCCGGCGGCCGCGTGCGCTTCGTCGCGGTCGAATCCGACCTCTTCGACGCAAGTCTCCAGGCCGCTTACGAGAGCGGTGCCGCGATGACGATGGTCGAGGGACTGGACGAGGAAGACGATCTGCTGGCCGCCGCGCAGCAGCTGCCCGAACCCTCGGATCTCATCGACAGCGACGACGACGCGCCGATCATTCGTCTGATCAACGCGCTGCTGACGCAGGCCGTCAAGGACAACGCGTCGGACATCCACATCGAGCCCTACGAAAACCGTCTGATCGTGCGCTTCCGCGTCGATGGCGTACTCAAGGAAATGCTCCAGTCGCGACGCGCCGTCGCGCCGTTGATCGTTTCGCGAATCAAGGTCATGTCGAAGCTCGACATCGCCGAGAAGCGCGTGCCCCAGGACGGGCGCATCTCGCTCAGAATCGCTGGACGCGCCGTCGACGTGCGCGTCTCGACGATTCCGTCCGGCCACGGTGAGCGGGTCGTCATGCGCCTGCTCGACAAGCAGGCCGGGCGGCTCGATCTCGAGCAGCTGGGCATGTCGGCCGGCGACCAGCAACTCATGGACGAGCTGATCCATCGGCCGCACGGGATCATCCTCGTCACGGGCCCGACGGGCTCGGGCAAGACGACGACGCTGTATGCGGCGCTCGAGCGCATCAACGACCGCAGCCGCAACATCCTGACCGTCGAGGACCCGGTCGAGTACGACCTCGACGGCATCGGTCAGACGCAGGTCAACACCAAGGTCGACATGACCTTCGCCCGCGGCTTGCGCGCGATCCTGCGTCAGGACCCCGACGTCGTCATGGTCGGTGAGATTCGCGACCTCGAGACCGCCGAGATTGCCGTGCAGGCCAGCCTCACGGGCCACCTCGTGTTATCCACGCTGCACACGAACACAGCCGTCGGCGCCGTAACCCGACTCAGGGACATGGGCGTCGAGCCGTTTCTGCTGTCGTCGAGCCTGATCGGCGTCATCGCGCAGCGCCTGGTTCGCGTGCTGAACCCCGAGTCGCGTATCGCGAGCGTGGCAAACGAATACGAATGCGGCCTGCTCAACGCGGATCCCGCGTCGCCCCCGGCCATCTTCCGGCCGGAGGAAGATGCCGACGCCTATGTCGGCCGTACCGGCATCTACGAGGTCATAGCGATCGACGACGCGATGCGTCGCATGATTCACGACGGCGCCGGCGAGCACGAGCTCGAAGCGCTGGCCAGGCAGCGCACGCCGAGCATTCGAGAGGACGGGATCCGCCGCGTGCTGGCTGGCAAGACCTCGCTCGAGGAGGTCTTGCGCGTCACGCGTAGCGACTGATGGGTGCCTTTCAGTACGTCGCGGTCGACCCACGCGGCAAGGAACATTCCGGCGTTCTCGAAGGTGATACGGCACGGCACGTGCGCCAGCTGCTGCGCGACCGCGAACTGACGCCGGTCCAGGTGGACGAGGTCGAATCGCGCGAGCGCAAGCGAGTTCGACCGGGGTCTCTGCGCCGCGGTGTCAGCGCGCTGGACCTCGCGATCGTCACGCGCCAGCTGGCGACGCTGGTGCGCGCCGGCCTGCCGCTCGACGAGGCATTGCAGGCAACGAGCCAGCAAACCGAGAAACCACGGCTGAAGAGCATCATGCTCGGCGTCCGGACCAAGGTTCTCGAAGGCCACACGCTGGCAGCAGGGCTCGACGACTTTCCGCAGGCGTTTCCGAATGTTTATCGAGCGACGGTCACGGCCGGTGAGCAGGCCGGTCAGCTCGACACGGTCCTCGAACGGCTTGCCGACTATACCGAGTCGCGGCACGCCCTGAGCCAGAAGATCAGCCAGGCGATGATCTACCCCACCGTGCTGACGGGCCTGTCGCTGACGATCGTTATCCTGATGTTGATCTTCATCGTGCCGCGAGTCGTCGGCGTCTTCGAAACGACGGGCCAGGAGCTGCCGATCCTGACGCGCGCATTGATCGGGCTGTCGGAGTTCCTCCAGAACTGGTGGTGGGTCGTACTGCTCGGCGGCGCGGTCGCCTGGTTCGCGACCTCGAAAATCCTGTCACGGGAGGGTCCGAAGCGCACGTTTCATCGGCGGCTGCTCGGGCTTCCCGTCATCGGACGCGTTATTCGCGGCGTGAACACGGCACGCTTCACGCGCACCATGGCGATTCTTAGCACGAGCGGCGTGCCGATTGTCGAAACGCTGCGGATCAGCGCCGGCGTCGTGGGCAACCTGCCGATGCGCGACGCGATCGACGAGGCCGGCGTCCGCGTGCGCGAGGGCGCCGCCATTGGCCGGTCGCTCGGGCAATCGAAGCTGTTTCCACCGATGACCATGCATCTGATTTCGAGCGGCGAAGCCAGCGGCGAGCTCGACAGCATGCTGGATCGCGCCGCCAGCCACCAGGAATCGGAAATGGACAGCCTGCTGAGCTCGCTGCTGAACCTCCTCGAGCCCGCGCTGATCATCCTCATGGGCACGATGGTCCTGCTGATCGTGCTCGCCATTCTGTTGCCGATCTTCCAGATCAACCAGCTCGTTTGATGCGGAAATTTCCCCGATTGTGTCGGGTGTCACATTCCTGCAATTTGAGGTATTGCCTCACCCGGTTATCGGGTTTATAAAAGCTCCGAACGACATCAGCTTTATGTTATTTGCGAACGCTTGGAGCGGAGCATGACAGAAGACCTGGCTGCCGAAGAGCTCGAGGAAGAGTTCGAAGACAGCGAGCCTGAAACGGACGAGCTCGAGGACGACGAAGCGGAAGCGACCGATAACGTCGGGGACCCTTCAGTCGAAATTAATGTTGAGAGCCTCATTCTCCAGCTCGAGGCCGACGGCCTCGTCAACCGCATCGGTGACGAAAAGAACACGCGTCGGCGCCTCGAGGAGCTGATGGAGCGCAAGCGCGCAATGCGGGAGCTCGAGGATTTCGACGACTACGAAGTCTAGTGAAAATCTCTCGAGCTCGTTACCAGCTTGC
>DATCZB010000110.1:0-2999 GCA_036526155.1 Gammaproteobacteria bacterium | reverse complement strand
TCGCCACGGCGGCTGCCGTGGCGCAGGATGCTGCTTCACCGGCGGCAGACAGGGTTGCGGCGCCAGCGGCCGGGCTCGAGCAGCAGTTGGCGGAGGCACTTGTCGAGCGCGACGCCGCGAGATCGGAAGCCGCGCAAATTGCAGCATCGGTCGAGGTCGAGCTCGCGGCTGCGCAGGCAGGTCGCAACGAGCTGGCGCAGCTGCGCCAGCAGAATTCGACTTACGAGGCGCGCATAGAGCAGTATCGGGGCGCCATACCCTGGCCCTGGGTGGCCGCTGCCCTCGTCGTCGCTCTCGGTGCGGGCTTCGTCGGCGGTTGGTGGTGGCTCGACGCGTCGATCCGCCGGCGCTACGGCGGCTTCAAGATGTACTAGCCCGACGCCGCTGCTGTCGCTGCCAGCTCCTGAAGACGCGATATCCGAGCAGCGCGGCGAGTATGCCGATGTAGACCAGGGCCTCTCGAGTATCGGCCTTGACCTGCCACCAGTAGTGCCAGACGCCGAGAATGGCGATCGGGTAGACGAGCCGATGCAGGCTGACCCACTTTCGTCCCAGCCGCCGCTGCATGCCTCGCGTCGACGTGACTGCCAGCGGGATCAATAGAAGCAGCGCGATCATGCCCACGGTTATGAACGGTCTCAGAACGATTTCACCGGCGATCATGCCCCAGGCCAGCTGAAGGTCCAGCCAGACGAAGGCGGTGAAGTGCATCGCGATATAGAAGAAGGCGAACAGGCCGAGCAGGCGCCTGAGGCGCGCAACCAGGTTCAGGCCGGTGAGAATCCTCACGGGTGTGACGGCCAGCGTGATCAACAACAGGTTCAGGCCGGTCTTGCCGAGCGTATCGAGAACTTCGGCGACGGGGTCTGCGCCGAGTCCGCCGGCAAGCCCCGCGGTTCTCGCCGCCAGCAGCGCGAACGGCGCGAGGCATGCAAGCCAGACGAAGGCCTTGAGCAGGCTCAGCTGCCAACGCTGCACGGGAGGTCCTGCGCCCGGCTTAGTGGTTCTCGATGAGATCCATGCCGGTATAGAGGTGAGCCACCTCTTCGGCGTAGCCGTTGAACATCGTCGTCGGTTGGCGAACCGTGTTGAACAGGCTGCCGCCGAGCACGCGCTCGCTCGCCTGGCTCCAGCGCGGGTGAGGCCGGTTCGGGTTGACGTTGGAGTAGAACCCGTACTCATTGGGGGCATACTGATTCCAGCTCGTCGTCCAGCTCCAGCCGCCGTCGCGCCGTGGCTCCTCAGCGATCCGCGGCAGCTCGTCGGTGAAATGAATCCTTACGATCGACTTGATGCTCTTGTAGCCGTACTTCCAGGGGACGATGAGCCGGATCGGCGCCCCGTTCTGGTTCGGCAGGACCTTGCCGTAGAGACCGACGGTTGCGAGCGTCAGCGGGTGCATCGCCTCCTCGATCGTCAGGCCTTCACGATATGGCCAGTCGAGAATCGGGCTGCGGAGCCCCGGCATCTGATCCCGGTCGGCGAGAGTGAAGAACTGCACGTACTTGGCATTCGAATTCGGCTCGAATCGCCTCAGCAGATCACCGAGAGGGAAGCCGACCCAGGGCACGACCATCGACCAGGCCTCGACGCAGCGGAAACGATAGATCCGCTCCTCGAGCGTGTGAGGCCTGAGAATGTCCTCGAGCGTGAAGGTGCCGAGCCGGTCGGCTTCGCCAGTCACCTGGACCGACCATGGGTCGGTCAGGAGCGTATGGGCGTTCCGCGCAGGATCCGCCTTGTCGGTCCCGAATTCGTAATAGTTGTTGTAGCTTGTGATGTCGTCCCAGGAGTTGGGCTCCAGGTTCGGCGATTCCGGCCAGGCCTGAACATCGGTGAATTCCCCGTCTGCCGGCATGGAAGCGGCATCCGCGCTCTGCTGGCAGGCGGGCAGGAGGCCTATTGCAACGGCACCGGCAACCAGCTTGCGCCGGTTCAGGTAGACGTCCTCAGGGGTAATCTCTGAGGGTTTGATGCGGTTCCTGGCGTTCGTCATGAAAGTCACCTCACACCGTTCCTTTTTCATAGGACCCTGGATCGGGGGCGAATGTTGCGCGCCCGGTTACGAATTGGCATTGTAGATCATGCCGGGCGGGCTTACCGCCCTGGTGAAAAACAACAACCGCGGGGGTAACTCATGAAACTGATCACAGCAGTCGTCAAGCCGTTCAGGCTGGACGATGTCCGGAATGCGCTGGCTGAGGTCGGCGTGCAGGGAATGACCGTGACCGAAGTGAAGGGATTCGGGCGCCAGCGCGGCCATACCGAGCTCTATCGGGGCGCCGAGTACGTCGTGGATTTCCTGCCCAAGGTCAAGGTCGAAGTGGCAGTCACCGACGAGCTAGTCGATCAGGTCGTCGAGGCCATCATCGGGGCGGCCAAGACCGGCAAGGTAGGCGATGGCAAGATTTTTGTGACTAGCCTGGATCAGGTCTATCGGATCAGAACCGGCGAAACTGGCGATCAGGCCATCTAGCCGCGGAGAAGAAAAATGAAATCAATCTGCAAGCTTCTGCCCGCCGTATCGGCTGTTGGGCTGATGCTCCCCTCTCTTGCCCATGCGCAGTCTGTCGACACCGGCGACACGGCCTGGCTGATGACGGCGACGGCACTGGTGCTGTTCATGACACTGCCGGGTCTTGCGCTGTTTTACGGCGGTCTCGTCAGATCCAAGAACGTGCTCAGCGTCCTGATGCAGTGTTTCGCGATCTGCTGCGCGATTACGCTCGTCTGGCTGATCGTCGGCTACTCGATGGCTTTCAGCGACACGGCATTCAGCGGATTCGTCGGCGGATTCTCGAACGCATTCCTTTCGAGCGTGGGAGTGGATTCCGTCAGCGGAACGATTCCCGAGACCGTTTTCATCATGTTCCAGCTGACGTTCGCCATCATTACACCGGCCCTGATAGTCGGTGGTTTCGCCGAGCGTATGCGCTTCCCGGCCATGCTGCTGTTCTCGATATTCTGGGCTCTGATCGTCTACTTCCCGGTCACGCACT
>DATCZB010000109.1:0-16335 GCA_036526155.1 Gammaproteobacteria bacterium | reverse complement strand
GCTCTGAATCAGCCAGGCCGAGGCTGCGGGGAATGCCCGGAACGTTACTCAGGTGGTTGTAGACGCGGGCTTCGCGCCGGATCGCGCGTCGGCCGAACCAGGCAAGCAGCCGGTTCGGGTGCGGGCTCTTTACGACGAACTCACCGTCATCGTGCTCCAGTCGACGCACGATGGCCTGATAGCCGTGGCCGACGATGCGTCCACGGTTCTCGAGGTTCTCGTGCAGCCAGGTTTCGAGTTCGGGATCGATCTTGAGACCTTACGAGCGTCGCCGGCGTGCGCTCGCTCAAATCAGGGGCGCGACGACCCGATAGGCGCAGTACAGGACGAATAGCGCAATCAGAAATTCGCCATTCCGGCGCAGGCTGGTTTTCAGCGACCAGCCGCCTGAGGGCCCTCCCCCCGGGCTCCGGAAGCGCGGCATGAGAGCCGGAGTCCGGTCCGCCCAGTCCTGCCAGGTCTGGCCGAAGATGCCATTCAGCTTTCGGTCCTCGTACTCGATTGCGGGCGGGTAATAGAACCAGAAAAACGCGAGCGCGAGCGGTACGGCCCAGAGAGTCGCGTTGGCCACGGCAAAGCCCATGACCAGCAGGATATTCCCGGTGTAGAGAGGATGCCGGACGAATGCATACGGCCCGCTCTGGGCCAGCTCGGTGTTCTTTATGATGTAGCCTGACGCATAGAGCCGAATCAGTGTGCCCAGAGCGGCGGCGGTGAGGCCGATGCCTGCCGTCATCACGGCGGGCTGTCCCGTCAAGGCATACAGCAGAATCAGAACGACAGCGAGGCTTTGCCGTGCGACTTCGTTGTAGCGCAATTCACGAATAATGTGGGCCAGACCCGTCAGTTGCTCCAGGTCCTGGGTGCGGTGCGACATGCCTTTCCCGATTGAGCCGTTGCTCGCCAGTTCAATCGGATATTGTCCAACGCTTTGACGGCGGCGTCATCCTCTATTGTAATGCGGGCCTCGAATCGTGCCCCTGAGGCGCAGACAGGACTGTTCTGAATGAAAACCGTACTGACCGGCATAACGAGCACGGGCGCCGCCCATATCGGCAACTATGTTGGCGCAATCCGACCGGCCGTCGCCGCGAGTCGCGATCAGGCGGTCAGCTCCTATCTGTTCGTCGCTGACTATCACTCGCTGGTCAAGAGTGGCAAGCCCGACGAGATGGCTCAGTCCACGCTCGAGATTGCCGCCAGCTGGCTGGCGGCCGGCCTCGATCCGGAACAGGTCGTGTTCTATCGCCAGTCCGATGTCCCGGAAATCATGGAGCTGGCCTGGGTCCTGACCTGCATGACGGCCAAGGGGCTCATGAACCGCGCTCACGCCTACAAGGCGGCCGTGGCCGAGAACGAGCAGGCCAGCGCCCGCGACCCGGACCGCGGGATCACGATGGGCCTGTTCTGCTATCCGATTCTCATGGCCGCCGACATTCTGATGTTCAAGGCGGACACGGTCCCGGTCGGTCGAGACCAGAAGCAGCACGTCGAGATGGCGCGTGATATTGCCCAGCGGTTCAACCATCACTTCGGCGAAACACTGGTTTTGCCGGAAGCCGAAATCAAGGAAGCTGCCGCCGTGCTGCCGGGTCTCGATGGCCGCAAGATGTCGAAGAGCTACGGCAACACGATTCCCCTGTTTCTGCCCGAGAAGCGGCTGCGCAAGGCAATCATGAAGATCAAGACGAATTCGCTCGAGCCTGGCCAGCCCAAGGATCCGTCCGGCTGCACGCTGTTTGCGATTTACTCTGCTTTTGCATCGGATGCCGACATCGAGGCGATGCGAGGCCGCTACGCGGACGGCATTGCCTGGGGAGAGATGAAGCAGGTCCTGTTCGAGCTCATCAACGATGAAATCGCCGAGATGCGCGCCGACTACGAGCAGCTGATCGCCGATCCGGCCCATGTCGAATCGGTTCTGCTGGACGGTGCGCGCAAGGCAAGAGAGATCAGCGTGCCCTACCTGGCTGAGATTCGGCGGCGCGTCGGCGTCAGGCCTCTGGCCTGAGGCTCCTCCGGCACGCGTCGCGTCAGCGCGCGGCGGGGCCGGTACGCGAGTTCTTTCGCCCGGTCTGCCGGAAGCGCTTCTGCTTCCAGAAATACTGCGCCGGGCATTCGCGAATCTGCGCCTCGAGAATTGCGACCATCCGCCGGGTGTCGGCGATCGCGTCGTCGCTCGGAAAGTTCTCGAGTGCCGGACCGAACCGGAGCAGATACCCCGAGTGGTCGGCTTTGCGTCGATAGAACAGGGGCACGACGGCCGCCCCGCTGATTCGGGCCAGTCGGCTCAGGGACGTGTTGGTCGGTGCCGGATGGCCGAAGAAAGGGATCATTGCGGACGATTTCCCGGTATGTGCCTCGTCGCCGGCAAACCAGACCACTGCGTTCTTGCGCAGGCTCCTGATCAGAGCGCGGCCTTTGTGCTTCGAGAGAACCTCGTCGCCGAGACGCTCGCGGCTGCGCCGCTGAAACTCGCTCAATAGCCGGCTGCGGCGCGGGTTATGCGTGATGACGAAGTGCGGCGCACAACCGCCGACACCAACTCCGCACATTTCAATCGTCGTGAAGTGCCCGAGAAAAAGGATCACGCCGCGGCCTCCGGCCAGCGCCCGCTCCAGATGCTCGACCCCTTCAGCCTCGATGATCCGCCTGACGCGCTCCGGGCGGCGGAACCAGGCCAACGCGAGCTCTGCGACGATAGCGCCCATGTTGCCGAAATAGTCTGCGGTCAACCCGGCACGCTCGGGGCCGGTTGCCTCTGGGAAGCAACGTTCGAGGTTTTCAGCGACGATGCGTGCCGATTTCGGCGACAGGCGGCCGAGCGCGCGTCCCAGCCGGGTGTGCAGCGCGATTGACCAGCGCCAGGGCAGCAATGCGGCCAGCCGCAACCACCCGATCAGCAGCCAGCTCCGTGCATAGCGCGGCGCCAGGAAGCTCAGCAGCGACGTTCGCGTCTCGGACGAGTCTGACCTGGCTTCGCCGCCAAAGAACCCCGGGGGTCGGCGGCGGGGGCGTGATTCTGCAGGGGAAGCCGCCACGTGCTCAGGCGCGCTTCTTGCGCGCGCGTTTTTCTGGTGCCCGCCTGGTGGTCTCCGCGGGCAGCACCTCGCGCAGCGCTGCGCCCGTATACGAGGCGCGAGCAGCGAGGATTGTCTCCGGCGGGCCGGTTGCAACGATCTCGCCACCGCCGGACCCGCCCTCGGGCCCGAGGTCGATTATCCAGTCAGCCGTCTTGATGACATCCAGATTGTGCTCGATGACGACGACCGTGTTGCCCTGGTCGCGCAGCCGGTAGAGCACCTCGAGCAGCTGGGCGATGTCGTGAAAGTGCAGGCCCGTCGTCGGCTCGTCGAGGACGTAGAGCGTCGATCCCGTTGCACGTTTCGATAGCTCTTTTGCCAGCTTGACGCGCTGCGCCTCGCCGCCGGAAAGCGTCGTGGCGTTCTGGCCGAGCTGGATGTATCCGAGCCCGACGGCCATCAGCGTCTCGAGCTTGCGCGCGATCTGCGGCACGTTGCGGAAGAACTCGGTGCCGTCCTCGACCGTCATGCGCAGGACCTCGGAGATGTTCTTGCCCTTGTACCGAATGTCGAGAGTCTCGCGGTTGTAGCGCTTGCCCTCGCAATCGTCGCAGGCGACGTAGACGTCCGGCAGGAAGTGCATCTCGACCTTGATCACACCGTCACCCTGGCAGGCCTCGCAGCGACCTCCCTTGACGTTGAAGCTGAACCGGCCGGGAGCATAGCCGCGCGACCTTGCTTCCTGAGTTGCCGCGAACAGCTCGCGGATCGGCGTGAACAGGCCCGTGTAGGTGGCCGGGTTGGACCTCGGCGTTCTGCCGATAGGGCTCTGGCTGATCTCGATGACCCGATCGAAAAGCTCCGTGCCCTCGACCTTGCGGTATGGTGCAGGATCCGTGCCGGAGCCGTTGACCTGCTTTGCCGCGAGCCGGTACACGGTGTCGTTGATCAGCGTGCTCTTGCCCGAGCCCGAAACGCCCGTGACGCAGGTCAGAAGCCCGACCGGAATCTCGACGTCGACTTGCCTGAGGTTATTGCCGCTGGCGCCGAAGACCTTGAACAGCTTGTCCGGGTCGGGCGTGCACCGCGTCAGCGGCAGCGGAATACGGCGCTTGCCGCTCAGGTATTGTCCCGTCAGTGACTCTGCCGCTGCCTTGATGCTCTCGGGCGGTCCCTCGGCGACGATTCGGCCGCCGTGCACACCCGCGCCGGGGCCCAGATCGACCACATGGTCGGCCGCCAGGATCGCCTCGCTGTCGTGCTCGACCACGATGACTGTGTTGCCGAGATCACGCAAATTAATCAGCGTTTCCAGCAAGCGCCCGTTGTCACGGTGATGCAGGCCGATCGACGGCTCGTCGAGGATATACATGACGCCGACGAGCCCGGACCCGATCTGGCTCGCGAGACGGATACGCTGGGCCTCGCCGCCGGAGAGCGTCTCGGCGCTGCGGTCCAGCGTCAGGTAGCCGAGGCCGACGTCGGCAAGGAACTGCAGGCGGTTCTGGATCTCCTTGACGATCTTCTCGGCGACTTCGCCGCGCCACCCCTCGAGGCTCAGCCCGGCGACGAATTCGAGCGCAGCGGTGACGCTCATCCCGTTGATAGCCGGCAGCGACATATTGGCGATGGACACGTTACGAGCGGCCTCATTCAGGCGCGCACCGGCGCAGCCTTCACAGGTCTGGATGCTCTGATACTTACCGAGTTCCTCGCGGACCGCGGTCGATTCCGTTTCCTGGTAGCGCCGCTTCATGTTTGGAATCACGCCCTCGAAGGCATGGCGCCACTGTGCCTTGCTGCCGCGGGCGTTGACGTAGTGAAACTGGATTTCCTCGTTGTCGCTGCCGTTCAGCAGGATGCTCTGGATCTTCTTCGGCAACGATTGATACGGCTGTTCCAGATCGAAGTCGTAGTGCTCCGACAGGGACTTGATCATCTGAAAGTAGAACGGGCTGCGCCGGTCCCAGCCCCGGATCGCTCCGCCAGCCAGCGACAGTTCCGGGTGCCGCACGATTCGGGCCGGATCGAAGAAGCGCCGGACGCCGAGTCCGTCGCACTCCGGGCAGGCCCCCATCGGGCTGTTGAACGAGAACAGGCGCGGCTCGAGCTCGGCGATGCTGTAACCGCATCTGGGGCAGGCAAAACGGTTAGAGAAGACCACGTCGGGGCGCTCGGGCTCGTCCATGAAGGCGACCTGGGCCACCCCGTCACCAAGCTCGAGAGCCGTCTCGAAGGACTCGGCCAGCCGGAGTGCGGCATCCTCGCGCACACGCAGCCGGTCGACGATGACCTCGATGTCGTGACGCCGGCGCTTGTCGATTTTGGGCAGGTCGTCGATCTCGCAGGTCTTGCCGTCGATTCGGACCCGGAGGAACCCCGCCGCCTTGAGTTGCTCGAGGACCTGGACGTGCTCTCCCTTGCGCGAGCGCACGACGGGCGCGAGCAGCAGAATGCGCGTTTCGTCGGGCAGCGCCAGTGTCTGGTCCACCATCTGTGAAATGCTCTGGGCTTCCAGCGTCGCAGCATGATCGGGGCAGCGCGGCGTGCCTGCACGCGCGTACAGCAGACGCAGGTAGTCGTGGATTTCCGTGACTGTTCCGACGGTCGATCGCGGGTTATGCGATGCTGATTTCTGCTCGATGGAGATTGCAGGCGACAAGCCTTCGATGTGGTCGACGTCGGGTTTGTCCATCATCGACAGAAACTGGCGCGCATACGCCGAGAGCGACTCGACGTAGCGCCGCTGGCCTTCGGCATAGAGCGTGTCGAACGCGAGCGACGACTTGCCCGAGCCGGACAGGCCGGTCAGAACGATGAGCTTGTCGCGCGGTAAATCTAGGTCGACGCCGGTGAGGTTGTGCGTGCGCGCTCCTCTGATTTGTATGTTTCTGGTCGACATGATCCGCCGTCGAGACAAACGATTACTATACGCCGCCGCTAATCGGCTGCGCAAAGCGCAGAGCTTTCGGGAATCGAGGGCGTGCGGTCAGCCGTCGGGCCTGCAAATCGCCCGGATTCCGCCGTAAAGGCGGCGTGCGAAGCCCGTTGGGCTGAGCGTACAATAACCATTTTTGGGAGCTTTCATGGCACGCGGTATCAACAAGGTCATTCTCGTCGGGCACCTGGGCGCGGATCCCGAAACCCGCTATACGCCTAGCGGCAGCGCGGTGACGAATCTGCGCGTCGCGACGAGCGATTCGTGGAAAGACAAGCAGACCGGAGAGCAACAGGAACGCACCGAGTGGCATCGCGTCGCGATGTTCGGCCGGCTGGCCGAGATCGCCGCCGAGTATCTGCGCAAGGGGTCTCAGGTTTACCTGGAAGGCAACCTCAGGACCCGTAAGTGGCAGGACAAGGACGGCAACGATCGGTGGAGCACGGAGATCGTCGCCAACGAGATGCAGATGCTCGGTGGCCGGGCCGAAGCGTCCGCGCCGGCGCGGACGGCGCCGCCGGCAGCTGAAGAATCGGCGCCACCTGACGCATTCAATGACGATATTCCTTTCTGAGGCGCCGTAACGGTTGTCCCGCGTGAGTCAGCGCTACTACATCCAGACCTTCGGCTGTCAGATGAACGAGTACGACTCGGACAAGATGGCCGATGTTTTGCGCGCGTCGCTCGGGGCTGCCCCGGCCGAGTCGCCGGAAGAGGCCGATATTCTCCTGCTCAACACCTGCTCGATTCGGGAGAAGGCTCAGGAGAAAGTGTTTTCGCAGCTCGGGCGCTGGCGTGCGATCAAGGAAGACCGGCCCGACGCCATTATCGGCGTGGGCGGTTGCGTCGCGAGTCAGGAAGGCGAGGCGCTCGTCGAGCGGGCACCCTTCGTCGACGTCGTTTTTGGCCCGCAGACGCTGCACCGGCTGCCTGAGCTGATCGGCGAGGCTCGCGCCGCGCGCCGCAGCGTCGTCGACGTCAGTTTTCCCGAGATCGAAAAGTTCGATCGCGTGCCCGAGCCGGATCGAGCCAAGAGCACGGCGTTCCTGTCTGTGATGGAGGGCTGCAGCAAGTACTGCACGTTCTGCGTCGTGCCGTACACTCGCGGCGAGGAGATCAGCCGCCCGGTTGACGACGTCATTGCCGAGGCCTGGCAGCTCGCGGAGCTCGGTGTCAGGGAAATCAATCTGCTCGGCCAGAACGTCAATGCCTATCGCGGCGCGATGCACGGCGGCGGCACCGCGGATCTGGCGACGCTTATCTACTACGTGGCGGCAATCGACGGCATCGAGCGGGTTCGATTCACGACCTCGCATCCGGTCGAGTTCGGCGATGCGCTGATCGAGGCCTATCGGGACATCCCGCAGCTGGCTGCCTACCTGCACCTGCCTGTCCAGAGTGGCTCCGATCGCATTCTGAAGCTGATGAAGCGCGGGCATACGGCCGCGGAGTACATTGACAAGATGCAGCGCCTCAAGGCGGCGCGTCCCGGCATCTCGCTGGCGTCGGATTTCATTGTCGGTTTTCCGGGAGAGACCGAGAGCGATTTCGAGGCGACTCTGGAGCTGATTCGGGCCGTTGGCTTCGATCAGTCATTCAGCTTCATTTACAGCGCGAGACCGGGAACCCCGGCAGCCGCGCTCGACGGCGAGATGCCGCGCTCGACGACGCAACCGAGGCTGGCGCGACTGCAGGCGCTCATCAACGAGCAGGCGGCGGCGATCAGCCGGAGCATGGTCGGCACGCGCCAGCGGGTTCTCGTCGAGCGCCGGTCGAAGCGCTCGGCACGCGAACTCGCTGGCCGCACCGAGAACAATCGCTGGGTCAACTTTGTTGCCGATCCTGCTCAGATTGGTCAGTTCGTCGAGGTCGTCATAACCGAAGCACTGCCCAACTCCCTGCGCGGCCGTGTACCGAGCCACGAGCTCGACAGATCCGTTGCCTGATTCGAGCGTCCGCGAAGCGAGCGTCGGGCTCGTGCTTCTGCCCGACGACCAGACCCGGCTGGCAAACCTTCGCGGTCAGTTCGACGAGCATCTGCGGCAGGTCGAGGCCCGCCTCGGCCTGTCGATCCGCAGCCGCGGCAACCGTTTCGAGCTGCGCGGTCCGGAGGCCGACGCCCGGCGAGGTAGCGAGGTGCTGGAGCGACTCTACGAGCAGACCGATCTCGAAGAGCTGGATCCGGAGAAGGTTCACCTGACGATTGCGGCCGTTGCCAATCGACAGGATCCGGATCGCAGCGTGATCATTCACGCGAAACGCCGGGACGTCTGTGCGCGGGGCGCAAATCAGGTCGCCTATGCGCGGGCGATGCGCGATTCCGATCTGACCTTGGGCATTGGGCCTGCGGGCACCGGCAAGACCTACCTGGCCGTGGCTGCGGCTGTGGAAGCCTTGAACGAAGAGTCCGTGCGCCGCCTGATACTGGTGCGGCCCGCAGTCGAAGCCGGCGAGCGCCTCGGTTTTCTGCCCGGCGATATGACTCAGAAGATCGATCCCTATCTGCGCCCGATGTACGACGCGCTCTATGAGATGCTCGGCTTCGATCGGGTCGGCCGGCTGATCGACCGGCATGTCATCGAGGTTGCGCCGCTTGCATTCATGCGCGGTCGGACGCTGAACGATTCGTTCGTGATTCTCGACGAGGCGCAAAATACGACGCCAGAGCAGATGAAGATGTTCCTGACCCGGATCGGATTCGGGTCTCGTGCCGTCGTGACCGGCGACCTGACGCAGACCGATCTGCCGCCGGGACGCGAATCCGGGCTCAAGCAGGCGGCGCGCATTCTCGAGCAGGTCGATGGCGTCAGTTTCGTTCACTTCGATGCGCGTGACGTGGTGCGTCATCCTCTGGTGCAGAAAATCGTGGCTGCCTACGGGCGCGCCGACAAACGCACCGGCCCCGGGGAGGATCGTTGACTTCAGACCGGCTCGAGCTCTCGGTTCAGAACGTCGTTCAAGACACGACAGCTCCGCCAAAGGCGTTCATCGAGCGCTGCGTCCGCCGCGCGCTGGCCGGAATCCAGGGCGAGCTCGTTGTGCGAATCGTCGGCGAGGCCGAGTCGGCCAGCCTGAATGAGCGCTATCGAGGCAAGCAGGGGCCGACCAATGTCCTCGCCTTTCCGGCCGGTGACACGATGGCCCCCGTCCCGGAGCCCAGGCCCCTGGGCGACATCGTCATATGCGGGCCCATCGTTGCCCGCGAAGCGGACGAGCAAAAAAAACCGCTGCAGGAACACTGGGCGCACATTGTTATTCATGCCTGCCTCCACCTTTGCGGGTACGACCACGAGCTCGAGTCCGAAGCCGAGCGGATGGAGTCGCGGGAGCGGGCACTGTTGTCGGAGTTCGGTATCCCCGATCCCTATCGTGGCGAGGCCTGACGGCCCGCCTCGGCTGCCTTGCATGGCGGCTCGCGTGGTTGCAAGATAGCGAGACCCCATCTCAGCATCCCCCATGAGCCGCGTTTCAGTCCCAAACCGCAAGAGCCAAGGCGCGCGCCGCGTCGAATGCCATTGGACATTCGCAAGGCGAGCAACACAGGCGTCTGGTGATTTGGGACGAAACCCATGCGGGAAGCGCTGTCGCGGGCGCGCTGCTGCGTTGATCGTCGCTCATATAGAACGACTCCATATCGCTCCTCTCTCCTTGCATCGCATTCCGCGACAGCGGCTGCGCGGCCATGCGGGATGCTGAGATAGGGTCTGGTCCGATGTCCGACGATACCTCTTCCAGTCAATCGCAACCCGGCCTGAGCTCATGGATTTCGCGCCTGTTCCACGGCCGCGAAGACGAGGCTGCGGGACGCGAAGAAATCCTGGAGTTTCTCGCTGAATGCCGCAAACGGGGCCTGTTGCACGCTGATGAGCTCGCGATGTTGCAGGGCGTGCTCGAAGTGTCGCAGACCCACGTTCGGGAGATCATGATCCCGCGTTCGCGCATGGTCGTCTTACGTCAGGACGATTCCGCCGAGGACATGCTCAACAAGGTCATCGAATCGGGACACTCGCGCTTTCCGGTAATCGGGGCCGATCGGGACGAAGTTGTCGGGATCCTGCTCGCCAAGGATGTGCTGCGACATTACCGTGCATCCGGCGACGACTTCGAGATCGACGATCATCTGCGTCCGTCTGTCTTCATACCGGAGAGCAAGCGCCTGAACACGCTGCTCAAGGAGTTTCGGGAAAGCCATCAGCACATGGCCGTCGTGGTCGATGAGTACGGTGGCGTTTCGGGTCTTGCGACGATCGAAGATGTGCTCGAGGAGATCGTCGGCGAAATCGAGGATGAGCACGATCCCGAAGACATCGAGCCGATCCAGGAGCTCGAAGGCAGCCGCTACTCCGTCCTCGCGCAGACGCGAATCGACGCATTCAATGAGTTCTTCGATACACGCTTCGAGGAGGACGAGGAATACGAAACAGTCGGCGGACTGATCCTGCACGAGCTCGGTCGTCTGCCTCGGCGCGGCGAGCGGCTCGAGCTCGGCGGGATTACTTTCAAGGTTACGCGCGGCGACCGGCGCCGGATTCACGCTGTCGAAGTGACGCGCCCGCTGCAAGAGTCCGGCGACTAGCGGCCGGCATCGGCATGGTCTGATGGGCAGTAGTCAGGCCAGGAATGTCGCGCTCTGTGCCCTGGCCGGCGCCGCCGTGCCGCTTGCCTTCGCGCCGTTCTACTGGTGGTGGCTCGCGCCGATCTGCTACGCAGCCTTGTTTCTCGCCTGGCGGGAGGCGACGCCGCGTCAGGCGTTCGCGCGCGGCTGGATGTTCGGCTGCGCGCAGTTCCTGTTCGGCGTCTACTGGATCTACATCAGCGTGCACGAGATCGGACAGGCGCCGATCTGGATCGCCGTCGTGCTGATGCTCGGCCTCGTATTTGCCATGGCCCTCTACCCGGCCCTTATTGGCTGGATTGCTGCACGCTGGTTCGCCACCCGCGGCACGTGGCACTGGCTGGCTACGCTGCCGGCCCTGATGGTCGTCGCCGAGTGGGTCAGGAGCTGGGCCCTGACCGGCTTCGGCTGGCTCGCGCCCGCCTACTCGCAGACGGAATCCTGGCTGCTGGGGTTCGCGCCCGTGCTCGGTGTGCTCGGTGTCAGCTGGGCCGTCTTTCTCATTGCCGGCGCGCTGGCGACGGCTTTCGAAGGTGATCGGCGTGCGCGGCTCGCCGCGGCCGCCGTGGTCGTCGTGGTTTTTGCCGGCGGGCTGCTGACCCAGCAAATTGCCTGGACCGAGCCGAAGGCCGATCAGATCTCCGTGGCGCTGACTCAGGGCGCCGTGCCCCAGGAGCAAAAGTGGTTGCCGGAGCAGCTTCCTGCGACGCTCGATTTGTACCGGGCGCTGACGGTGCAATCGCTGGGCGCCGATCTCGTCGTCTGGCCGGAGGCGGCAATTCCCGAGTACTACGACAACTATGTGCGCTGGCTTGGCGAGATCGAACGACTCGCCGCAAACGCCGGGAGCCGGGTCATGCTTGGCATGCTCAAGTTCGACGAAGACGGCGCGCAGAACGCGGTCTTCACGCTGGGGCAGCCCGAGTCAACGTATATCAAGCGGCATCTGGTGCCCTATGGCGAGTATTTTCCGATGCCGGACTTTCTCAGGCCCTGGGTCGCGTCGATGAATCTGGCGTTTGTCGACACGCAGCCCGGCCACCGGGATCAGCCTCCCGTCGATCTTCTCGGCGAGCGCATCGCGGTCACGATCTGCTACGAGGACGTGTTCGGTGCCGAGCAGCTGCACTCGTTTCCCGACGCGACGCTGCTCGTCAACGTCAGCAACGATGCCTGGTTTGGCGATTCTCTGGCCCCGCATCAGCACCTGCAGATAGCGCGATTCCGGTCGGCCGAGGTCCGTCGCTGGCAGCTGCGATCGACGAATACGGGCATCACGGCCGTGATCGATCCGTTTGGTCGGGTCAGCTCGCAAATCGCGCAGTTCGAGCCCGGCGTGCTGCGCGCAAACGTCAACGGAGTGACGGGCAGCACGCCCTACATCGCCTGGGGTGATCTCGCCGTGATGCTGCTGGCCGCAGCCGTGATTGCTGCCTACTGGGCCAGAACGAAGTTGACGATACGTCCCGGGACGTAGATTTCCCGGCGGACCGTCGCGCCATCGAGATGTCGGCTGACGTTGGCTTCGTTGCGGGCCACATCCAGCACGCTGTTCTCGTCGGCGTCGACCGGCACTTCGATCTTTGCCCGCACCTTGCCGTTGATCTGGACCGGAATGATGCAGGTCTCGGCAACCAGATAGCGCTCGTCATGCTCGGGCCAGGCTGTATAGGCCAGCGATTCGGCGTGGCCCAGGCGATGCCAGAGTTCCTCGGCAATATGCGGTGCCAGCGGTGAGAGCAACAGCGTGAACTGCTCGGAGATCGATCGCGGAATGCGGTCCCACTTATTGGCGGCGTTGGTGAATTCCATCAGTGCCGAGATCGCGGTATTGAACCGCAGCGCCTCGATGTCCTCGGTCACCTTGGCGATGGTGCGGTGAATCAGGCGTGTCTGCTCGGTCGTCGGGTCCTCGTCGCTGATGGCGTCACGCAGCGACTCGTCGTCCGCCGCGATCAGCAGCTTCCAGGCGCGATTCAGGAATCGATAGGTGCCCTCGACGCCACGCGTGTTCCAGGGCTTTACGGCTTCCAGCGGTCCCAGAAACATTTCGTAGAGTCGGAACGCATCGGCGCCGTAACGCTCGACAATCTCGTCCGGATTGACGACGTTGCCGCGGCTCTTGCTCATCTTGTAGGCCCTGGCGTCGACGGTGATATCGGGCTGCTCGCTGAGCACGAAGCGATCCCCTTCCTTGCGGACGTCGCTCTCGCTGACCGGGACGGCCTCGATCTCCGCTCCCGAAGCTGAGGCGTTTCGCGCCTCGGCTGCGTCGACGGCGTTACCGGCCGCATCGACGTATCTGGTGAATTCGAGCTCGCCCAGGATCATGCCCTGATGCACGAGCCGGACGAACGGCTCAGGTGTCGAAATGACGCCGGCATCGTAGAGGACCATATGCCAGAAGCGGGCATACAGGAGATGCAGCACGGCGTGCTCCTGCCCGCCGACGTAAAGGTCGACTGGCATCCAGTAGCGTTCGAGCTCGGGGTCGACCAGCCGATCCGGGTTGCCCGGATCGATATAGCGCAGGTAGTACCAGCACGAGCCGGCCCACTGCGGCATCGTGTTGGTCTCGCGCTGGGCCGGATCGCCCTCGAATTCCGTGGCGAGCCATTCCGTTGCGGTGGCCAGCGGCCCCTCGGGCCTGCCGGTCGGCTCGAATGCCTCGAGCTCCGGCAGGGTCACAGGCAGATCTTGATCCCTGACGGCCCTCGGCTGCCCGTCGACGAAAACGAGCGGGAACGGCTCACCCCAGTAGCGCTGCCGCGAGAACAG
The DNA here is from genome assembly GCA_036526155.1 of Gammaproteobacteria bacterium. Lineage (GTDB taxonomy): Bacteria > Pseudomonadota > Gammaproteobacteria > Steroidobacterales > Rariloculaceae > DATCZB01. The sequence goes on along the minus strand of DATCZB010000109.1, from coordinate 2,981 downwards.
CCAGTCGCGCAGCTTGTAATTGATGCAGCGTTCGCCGTGGCCTTCCGCTTCGAGCCAGTCGATCATCCTGGCCCTGGCGTCGTCAACGCCGAGTCCGTCGAGAAAACCGCTGTTGATGCAGACTCCGTCGCCGACCCACGCCTCGCCGTCGAAGTCCTGCGGCGGCTGCACCGTTCGAATGATCGGCAGCTCATATTGCGTTGCGAACTCGTAGTCGCGCTGGTCCTGAGCCGGAACGGCCATGATCGCGCCCGTGCCGTAACCGATCAGGACGTAGTCGGCGATCCAGATCGGGACCCGCTCGCCATTCGCCGGATTGATCGCGTAGCTGCCCGTGAAGACGCCGGTCTTTTCTTTCTGCAGCTCGGCGCGCTCGAGCTCGCTCTTGGTGATGGCCTGCGCCTGATAGTTTTCGACCGCCGCCCGCTGTTCGCCAGACGTGATCTCGTGGACGAGCGGATGCTCGGGAGCAAGGACCATGTAGGTCGCCCCGAACAACGTGTCGGGACGGGTCGTGAAAACGCGGATGCTCGCGGGTGATCCGTCGACGCGAAAATCGAGCTCCGCGCCTTCGCTGCGCCCGATCCAGTTTCGCTGCATTTCCTTGGTGCTGGTGGGCCAGTCGAGGTCGTCCAGACCCTCGAGCAAGCGGTCGGCATACTCGGTAATCTTCAGCACCCACTGGCGCAGCGGGCGGCGCTCGCAAGGGAATCCGCCGACTTCGGACTTGCCGTCGATGACCTCTTCGTTGGCCAGTGTCGTGCCGAGCTCGGGGCACCACCAGACCGGTTTCTCGTCCTGATAGGCGAGGCCGCGGTCGAACAGCTGCTTGAAGATCCACTGAGTCCAGCGATAGTAGGTCGGGTCGGTCGTGTTGACTTCGCGCGACCAGTCATAGGAGAAGCCCAGCGCCTTGAGCTGGCCGCGGAACCGATCGATGTTCGTGGCTGTCGTCTGTCGCGGGTGCTTGCCGTGGCGGATGGCGTATTGCTCAGCCGGCAGGCCGAAAGCGTCCCAGCCGATCGGATGCAGCACGTTGAAGCCGCGCATGCGCTTGTAGCGGGCGACGATGTCGGATGCCGTATACCCCTCGGGATGGCCTACGTGCAGGCCTTCCCCGCTCGGATAGGGGAACATGTCGAGCACGTAGTACTTGGGTTTGCTGGTATCGATGTCCGGGCCGAGGCGAAACGTCTGCTTCGTTTCCCAGAATTCCTGCCACCTCTTCTCAATTGTGCGAAACGGATAGCCTGCCATCGTGTAATGCTTGTCGGGGGGATACGGCGGTTGTCAAAGGCACCGCGATGTCTCAAGCTTCGCGATGATGTTGGGAATCATAAACGGAATCAAGCCAGCCTACGTAAACAAGCCGGTCACGGCCGGCCGAATCGTGGTTGCCGTCGCCGCTTGCGTGACGCTGGGCGGATGCGGATTTCACCTTGCAGGTAGCGGACGCCTGCCGACGTCGATGCAGACGACTTACCTCGAGAGCACCGAGCCGCGCTCGGAATTCCACTCCAGTATCAGCGAGGCGCTGCGCCGGCGCGGACTGGAAGTCGTCGATTCCCGTGCTGAGGCCGGTGCCCGGCTCATCATCAGCGAGGATTCTACGGGGCAGCGAGTGCTGTCGGTCACCGCTCGCAACATTCCGCGCGAGTACGAGGTTTACTACACGATCACGTTTGCGCTCGAAGCCGACGGTGAGTCCCTGATCGAGCCCGAGGTTCTGATAGCCCGCCGCAGCTACACCTACGACGAGACCGAGGTGCTCGGCAAGGAGCGCGAGGAAACGATACTGCGCCAGGCACTGGCGGAGGATCTGGCGCGTCAGGTCGTCCGCCGGATCGAAGCACTGACGGTGGCGCAGGCGCCAGGCTGATCTCGGGCCGGCCGGTGTCTGAGCCCGGAGCGGCGCCGAGTGTCATGTGCTGCGAAGCGGTCGCCGCGGCGGCTATCGAGCGCCTCCTCGCGCGCTTCGGTCTCGCATCCTGCCAGGTGGTGTCCGGGGCAACGATACCCGGCTCCTACTGGGGCGCCCCTGAAGCCGGACTGATCGGTAAAACCCTGTTCTGGCGGCCAGACACGCCGCTGCATTCGCTGCTGCACGAGCTCGCCCATTTCGTTTGCATGGAACCGGCTCGCCGTGCCTGCCTGGACACCGATGCCGGCGGTGACGATCAGGAGGAGTGCGCGGTCTGCTACCTAGAGGTATTGCTGGCTGACCGTCTCGCGCCCTTCGACGGCGGACGCTGCCTTCGGGACATGGATGCCTGGGGCTACAGTTTCCGCGAAGGCTCGGCGCGCGCCTGGTTTGCCGGTGACGGGCGCGAGGCGCGCGAGTGGCTCATGCGCAGGTCGCTGCTGGCCGAAGATGGCACGCCGAGCTGGCGCCTGCGGCGGGGAGAAAGGGTATAGGGTCAGACCCCTTTTCCGGCGGCAAAGGGGTCTGACCCCAATCTAGAGCTGAGTCGGGTTCGGCGCGTCCCCGTAGACGGCCGTCGGGTCGAAGACCTTCTCATCCTCGGTGAACTCGAGCGCCTTCCGGGCTGCATCTGCCTCCAGCGGCACGCGGCGATAGAAGCAGGATCGGTAGCCCACGTGGCAGCTCGCCCCGCTCCCGGCGACGTCTACGCGCAGCCAGATGCAGTCCTGATCATCATCGATCAGCAGCTCGCGCACGCGCTGCACCAGGCCGCTGGTCGCCCCCTTGTGCCAGAGCGTCTTGCGGCTGCGGCTGTAGTAGTGGGCCTCGCGGGTCTCAATCGTCCGCGTCAGCGCCTCGGCGTTCATGTAGCCATGCATCAGGAGCTCGCCGCTGGCGTAATCGGTCGTAACGACCGGGATCAGGCCGCGCTCATCAAACTTTGGCGCAAGCTCGGTCCCTTCCTCGACCTGCTCGATGCTGCGGCGGGGTGCGAATAACTCGGTCATCGGCTAGCTGCGAAGTGGTTCATGCCGTGATTATAGGCCAAGCCGTTGCG
>DATCZB010000108.1:0-2203 GCA_036526155.1 Gammaproteobacteria bacterium | reverse complement strand
CGTTACGCAGGTCGAGCCGCGCGCCGTTCACTACGAGAAAGGTGATGACGTCTTTCCAGCCCCAGTTGATCGCCCCATGCAGCGCCGTCTGGCCCGAGCTGCGACCTCCGAAGCGGGCGCCCGTGCTCGATACGACGGGCCCCTGCGCGTTGACGTCGGCGCCGGCGTCTATCAGTGCCTGCAATGCGGCAATTGACGCTTGCTGCACATCGGCCGTCTGATAGTGAGGGATGCCGCCCCCATAGCCACGCGGGTCACAGGACGACGAGCCGAGCCCGGCCGCCGCGGCGATCGGCAGGACGCCCGATTGATTCGGCAAATCGAAATTTGCCCCCCGAGCGAGCAGCGCCTGCATGGCCTCGACATCGAACGTCTTGGCCGCGAGCAACAGCGGCGTCATGCCGGTCGTCAGCATGCTGTCGCAGCCCCGATCGTCGACGATCGAGCGATAGGGCGGCGAAAGCTTGAGCTGCAGATCCGGGTTCGCGCCGTTCTCCAGCAGAAGCCCGATGATCTCGATCGGTAATGTCTGGTCGGGCGTGCGGCGGTCGGCGCGTCCGCCGGCCGGAATTCTGTTCTGGTCCACCGCCGCCCAGAGCGGCGTTCGACCCCACCAGTCCCACTTGTTGAGCCTGGCGCCGGCCTCGATCAGCACCTTCGCCGCATCCATGTGCGCGTTGTCTAGCGCCATGATCAAAGGGGTCACATTCCTGGGGTTGGTGAAATCCGGATTCGCGCCGCCCTCGAGCAAAGCTTCGATACAGGCCGCGCATCCCTCGCGCGCGGCAAAGAGCAGTGGCGTCAATCCGCCTGTCGGCCGGTACATCCGTCTTGATTCAGCTGAAACCTGACGCCACTCGTTAGCCATCGAGCGCACGTCGGGCTCGGCCCCGTTTGCCATCAGCAACCGGATCATCTCGGGCTGCCCTTGCGCCGCAGCCCACATCAGCGGCGTCTGGCCGCGCCAGGTCTCGGCACGATTGACGTCGGCGCCTGCCTCGATGAGCAGCCGCGCGGCCTCGACCTTGTTGGTGCGCGCGACGACCATGAGTGCCGTCTGCCCGTCCGCATTAGCGCCGGTCACGTCGGCACCCGCCTCGAGCAGCAGCGAGACCATCCCGGGATTGCCGATGACGGCGGCCTCGGCCAGCGGTGTGGACCCGTAGTCGTTGACGGCGTCGGCGTCGGCCCCCGCCGCAACCAGCGCACGCGCCAGCTCGACATCGTCGTGATATGCAGCCCAGTGCAGCGCCGTCGTGCCGTCCTCGCTGACCTCGTTGGCGTCGGCACCGTCGGCGAGCAGAACGATAGCCTCGGAACTCAGGTCATCGCTCGCCGCATCGACCAGAGGCCCCGCAGTCGCCGTCACACCGTGGATCGTCAGCGGTACCAGCAGCACCGAGAGCATGCGGAAAAAGGGGTCTGACCCCATTTCTCGGAAAAAGGGGTCTGACCCCATTTCTAGACCTCCGAGATCAGGCTGTCGCTGTCACCGACGCCATCGACCGGCACGTTGACGCGATCCATCAGCGTGTAGAGCACGTTCGCATGCTTCGACCGATCGGGCAGCCGGACATGGTTGTTGCCTTTGATGCGGCCACCGTTGTTGCCGACGATCAGCGTCGGCAGCGGGTGATGGTCGTGGTTGTTGCTGTTCGACATGTTGCTGCCGTAAAGGAAGACCGAGTTGTCGAGCACGCTGCCGCCGTCGCCATCGGGCATTTCCGCGAGCTTCGCGAGAAAACCCGCGAACATCTCGCTGTGCCAGCGCTGCAGTACGCTGAGCTTGTCGATGTCGGCCCGGTTCTCGGCATGGTGCGACAGCGGATGAAACGCATCCTGGATACCGAGATGCGGATAGGGCTGATTGCTGACCTCGGCCGCCATCATGAACGATACGACGCGGGTCATATTCGATTGATACGCCGCCGCGATCATGTCGAACATCAGCGAGAGGTGCTCGTCGATCGGCGGCAGCGCCACGGGCAGGTCCGGCAGGTCGAGCTGGCTCATGTCGCGCTCGCCAATCAGCTGCACCCGGCGCTCGATCTCACGGACGCTCTCGAGATAGTCGTCGAGCATGGCGCGGTCGGTCGCGCCGAGCGTGCGCTTGAGCGCCGCGGCCTCCTCCGAGACCATGTCGAGCAGCGACAGGTAATCACCGGCAATACGCGCGCGTTCCTGCTCGCCCTGTCCCCGGCCG
>DATCZB010000107.1:0-3024 GCA_036526155.1 Gammaproteobacteria bacterium | reverse complement strand
TTCAAGGAACAGCAACTGGGCCACCACCACATTGGCCATGTAATCCTCGACCGGACCGACAGCAAACACGACCCGCTCTTTCAGCAGCCGCGAATAAATGTCGTAGGCGCGCTCACCGCGCGCCGTCTGCTCGACGACCATAGGAACGAGGTTCAACCCTCTGGTTGTCATAGTGTCCTCCGAGAAATTGGGGTCAGACCCCTTTTGGGCAAAAAGGGGTCTGACCCCATTTAATACGTTGTTCAATCCGAATCCTGCATGTTCATGAATTCGTCGAATCCAAGCGGCGCGGGCTTAGCCTTACCTTTTTCGATGAGCACGTCGACGACGTGGTCCTCAAGTACGGCCGATTCGATCTGCGTCATGAGATCGCGGTTGCTGCGATACAGTTGCGCGGCTTCCTCGGGCGACTCGTAGGGCGACGCGAGCTCCTGAATTCGCTCCTCGACGCGGTCCCGGTCGAGATCGATCTGCTCCCTGACGATCAGCTCCTGGACCAGAAGGCTCAGGCGAACGCGCTGCTCGGCCATCGGAATGAAATTATCGAGCGCCGGGGCCCTGGTCGGATCGTCCTGCCCCATTTGCCGCATCGTATCGGCCTGCAGCGCCTGCGCTTCCTGCTGCACGAGCGCCGTCGGCAGCTCGAAGTTGTGTGCCTTATGCAGCGCCTCGAGCACGTTCTTCTTGGACGTCGCCCGCAGACGCTGGTCGAGCTCACGCTGCATATTGCTGCGGACATCCTTGCGGAAGGCCTCGACACCGCCTTCGGTCACGCCGAAAGCCGCCATGAACTCCTCGTCGACCTCGGGCAGGGTCAGCTCCTCGACCCCGTGCACCGTGATGTCGAACGTCGCCTTCTTGCCCGCCAGCGTCTCGACACCGTAGTCCTTCGGGAACTTGACCTTGGCGGTCTTTTCCTCGCCGGCGGTCACGCCGACGAGCGCGGCCTCGAAATCAGGGATGACCTGCCCGGAGCCGAGCACGATCTTGATGTCCTTACCCTCACCGCCTTCGAACGGCTCCTTGCCCACCTTGCCGAGAAAATCGACGACAACGCGGTCGCCATCGGCCGCCGCGCGCTCGACGGTCTCCCAGCTGCCCCGTTGCTTGCGCAGGCGCTCGATCATCTTGTCGACGTCGTCGTCGGCGACCGTCACCTCGGGCGTCTCGAACTCGAGCTCACCGAGGTCGCCCAGCTCGATTTCCGGATAGACCTCGAAGGTCGCGCGATACGCGAAGTGGGAATCGTCGGGAGCGGCCAACGGCTCGATCGCGGGTCCGCCCGCCGGGTTCATCTGCTTCTCCGTCACCGCGTGCGAGAAGCTCGTTCGAATGATCTCGCCGAGGACTTCCTGGCGCACCTGGCCGCCGTAGCGCTTGCGCACGACCTTGGGCGGCACCTTGCCGGGCCTGAAACCCTTGAGCCTGGCCGTCTTGCCCATCTGCCTGAGCCTGAGATCGACCTCGCGATCGATCTCGGCGTTAGGCACACGGACCGTTATCTGACGCTTCAGCCCCTCGGCTGAATCAACCGCTATATCAACTTGCCCTGGACTCGCCACTTAACACCCTATGTTGTTCGTTTTGCGCCGTTCTCTCTTCTCGACCGTGGGTGATGGTGCGAAAGGGGAGACTCGAACTCCCACGGGTTACCCCACTGGAACCTAAATCCAGCGCGTCTACCAATTCCGCCACTTTCGCCCACGGGACGCTGAGCCCGTATTATATACGCGCCTTACCCCAGGAATTTCCCTCGCCTGATGCTACTTCGGTCCCTGCCTCGGATGGCGCGGCCCCACGCCGCACTCGAGCTTTCGGTCTGGGGCCTGATGGCCGTGCCGATGGGCGTGCTCTCGGGGGGCGTCGCCGGGGTCCTCGTCGACACCGTATTTGCCGGCGCCGCACCAGCCTGGTTCGTCGCGACGGCCGTCGCGCTCATGACGGGCGCAGGCCCGCTCGCGAACATCGGCAGCCTCGGCTGGGCTCACTGGAGCCTCGGCCGCCGCAAGGTGGGGGCGCTGAACCGGCTGCAGCTCTTGTTCGCGCTGGCGCTCGCGACCGCAGCCCTGGCGCCGGTCGGCCTGCTCGGCCTGCTCGTCTTCGTCGCGGCGATTCTCACGGCCCAGATCCTCTGGTGCGGCATCATTACGATTCGCGCCAGTATCTGGCGGCTCAATTACGACCGGACCGCTCGCTTCGCCTTCGCCGCCGACAACCAGGCCATCGTCTCGCTGATTCATGCCGTGACCGGGGCCGCCACGGGCTGGCTCATCGCCGCCAATCCCGAAGGGTTCCGCTGGCTGCTCGTGGCGACCAGCCTCTGCGCCATCGGCAGTCTCGCCCGCCTGCGCCGGGTTCGCGTGCGCCGCGAGCGGCGCCTGCTCACCGCGGAACAGGACCTGGCCAGCGGCGGCGCCTTTCGCCTCGGCCGCTATTTCGCAATCCTGCGCGAGGACCCGCTGTATCGCCGCTACATGGTCTGCATGATGGTTCTCGGAACGGGCAACCTGATGTTCACGGCGCCGTTGATCCTGATCATGAGCCGGCAGCTCGGTCTGAGCTCGTTCAGCCAGGTGCTGATCACCGCGGCGCTGCCGACGCTCATCGTGCCGCTGTCGGCGCGTGTCTGGGCCCGGACGCTCGCGCGGGACCATGTGATCGGTTTCAGACGTCGCAACAGCCGCTGGTACGCGCTCGCGATCGCCGTCGCTTCCGCCGGCGTGCTGCTCGAGTCCGAGCCGGTCCTGTGGCTCAGTGCCGTCGTGCTCGGCATCGCGATCGGCGGCGGCATGCTCGGCTGGAATCTCGGCCATAACGACTTCGCGCCCGAAGAGCGCGTCGCCGACTATCTCGGGCTGCATGTGTCGTTGACGGGTTTGCGCGGTCTGGCCGCACCGCTGATCGGGGTCTGGTTCTACGGGCTGTTGGAATCGCTCGAGCCCGGTCTCGGCCGCTGGGCTTTGCTCTTGCCGCTGACGCTGACGACATTGGGATCGATCGGGTTCTGGCGCTTCCACCGCGACC
>DATCZB010000106.1:0-6276 GCA_036526155.1 Gammaproteobacteria bacterium | reverse complement strand
GGACCCCGATACTCGGCAGGCGGATTGCGCGCGAGGTAGGTATCGATTGGCGCATTGGAGCGGTAGTAGTCGAGCAGCCCGGCATAGAGGGCATCGGCCATATGACTCCTGAACGCGGGATCTCGCAACCGGGCTTCGTCTTGCGGATTTGACACGAAGGCTGTCTCGATCAGCAGCGACGGAATATCGGGCGCAGTCAGAACTTCGTAGCTTCCTTCCTGAACCGAGTCCCGGAGCAAGGGCGCGACGCGAGCGAGCTGACGCACCATGAACTCGCCGGCAACGATGCTGTTGCTCATCGAAGCATTCTGGGACAGGTCGAGCAGAACGCGCGCCACCGTCTCATCCTGGTCGGAAATACTGACGCCGCCAACGAGGTCGGGCACGCCGCCGAGGTTGGCGAGCCGCTGCCGCTGCTCGGCCGCGGCCCGGCGGGGCTGGATCGTGTAGACGGTGGCGCCGCGAGCCGATCGGCTCGGGCTGGAATCAGCATGAATCGAGATGAAGAAATCGGCCTGCGCAGCGCGGGCGATATCGACGCGCGCCTCGGGCGCTACATACGTGTCGTCGTGGCGGACGAGCACCGACCGGAATCCGGGCGCTGCGTCGACGCGAGCGGCAAGGCGGCGCGCAATGTCGAGCACGGCATCCTTCTCATAAAGGCCGCTCCGGCCCGTTGCCCCCGGGTCATGACCACCGTGTCCGGCATCGATAACGATAACGACATCGCGATCCGAATCGGCCGCGACAACCGGCAACGACGAATTCGCGACAGTCGGATCGCCGAGATCGATGACGATGCGATGCTTGAGTCCGCGCCCGGAGTCGAGATTGAAGCTCTTCGGGTCCGCTGGCGCAGACAGGTCGAGGACGACCCGCAGATCGCCGCCAGGCCGCGCGCCGGTTCGCACCGCCCGCACCCGACCCGTGGCGGCAGGCAGCTTGAGCGATTTGCTGACCGCAGCATTCGACAGGTCAATGACGACGCGATGCGGATTGCTCAGTTCGAAGACACGGTGACTGGTCGGGCCCTCGAGATCGAGCACGACGCGTGTTCCCTCAGGCCCGTCTGCGAGGCGAACGCCCGTTAATTCGGCGGCAAACAGAGATGCCGGCGCCAAACTCAACGCGACCAAATAGAAAAGGCTTCTAAGTCCCTGAAACTGCACGAACATCCGACCCCGGTATCCGAGCGATTATGTTTACAGGATTTTCGGGGGATTTCAAGAATTTTCGAAGTAAAAGAATCGATTAGGCTGGCTACTTAATGTCTTGCCCGAGCCAGCGGGAAACGACCTCCCGACCGGCGGCGGTCCGCGCAACGGCCGTCAATTCCCGTTGCTCGTCCGGCAGGATTTCGAGTTCGAGCGTGAGATCGACCGACTCGGCGAAGCGCCCCCCGCGCTCCGGCCATTCCACCAGCAACCAGACATTCGGGCGCTCGAGCCAGTCCCGAATACCCAGAAACTCGAGTTCCCCGGCATCGGCGAGCCGATAGAGATCCAGATGCACGACGGTCAGCGTGCCGATCTCGTAGTGCTCGAGCAGGGTGAAGGTCGGCGATGGCACCCGCGCCGAATAGCCTAAGCCCCGGAGCATGGCGCGCACCCAGGTCGTCTTGCCGGCTCCGAGCCCCCCCTCGAGGCCAACCACCAGCGGCCAAACGCGGCTTTCGAGCCAGCTGACGGCTGCCTGCCGGGCGGACTCGCAGAGCGCCGCCTCCGTTGCGTAAACGATGCTCAAGCCGGATTGACCCGATGCCGGATGAATTCGAGCAGATCCGAGGCCACGAGCCCGCGCTCGCCGGCCGCGGCCGCGTCGTCGCCGGCCAGCGCGTGCACGAGGACGGCGATTTCAACGACGGTCCGCGTCAGCCCGAACTGCGCGATCAGTCCGCCGATGAGGCCGGCGAGGACGTCCCCCGTCCCGCCGGTGGCCATGCCGGGATTGCCGTAATCGCAGACAGCAAGTGAAACATGATCTACATCAGTGGCTTGCGCAACCAAGCTACAAGCCCCTTTGAGCACGGCAACCGCATCGAACCGCAGCGCGAGCTCGGCGGCGGCGGCGGCGCGGTCCTGCTGCACGTCCGCCGTCGTCGAATCGAGCAGGCGGGCGGCTTCGGCCGGATGCGGCGTCAGAACCCAGTTGGCTCGTTGCTGCCTGTGCGCCGCGAGATGGTTGAGTCCGTCGGCGTCGATCACGAGCGGCTTGTCCGTCTCGAGCATCGCCTCGACCAGCGCGGTGCCCCATCGCTCCCGGCCAATTCCCGGACCGACGACGATGACGTCGACCCGCTCGGCGAGCGCGGCGAGCTCGGCCGGGGATTCGACGCCGCGGCACATGATCTCGGGCCGCCCGGCCATGACGGCATCGACGCTCGACGGAGCAACCGCCGCGTGTACGAGACCTGCCCCTGACCTCAGCGCCGCCTCGGCCGCGAGTCGGGCCGCACCCGGCATGCCTCGGCTGCCGCCGACGACCAGGACCCGTCCATTCAATCCTTTATGCGCGGTTCGTGAGCGGGGCTTTAGGAGGTTCTTGCAATCATCTGAATCTATTCGCTTCAATGCCGGAGCTGCACCTGAATATGCGCTCTGCGGCAGGTCGAGGTCCGAAAAACCGAGCACACCGCGCAGCTCGGGCCCGCGCCCGAGGTAGAGCCCGCTCTTGAGGCCGACGAACGTGATCGTGGCGTCTGCCGCAACCGCAACCCCGTGGACGGCCCCGCTGTCGCCATCGAGCCCGGTCGGAATGTCGAGCGCCAGCACCGGGCTGACGCTTTGATTGATTGCCGCGACGGCCGCTGCAACTGGACCACCGACTTCGCGCTTCAGGCCGGTGCCGAGGAGCGCGTCGACGACGACGTCCGCCGCGGGCAAGCCGGACGCGGCTTCGCGTTGCTCAGCGTCGGTCTCGAACCCGAGGACCGGCACGCCCGCCTGGCGGGCCATATCGCGAGCCGCCGCGGCGTCGCCGCCCAGCGCTTCCGGATCGACGACGGCGACGATCTGCACCGTCATCCCGGCAGCTGAGGCGAGTGCCGCGACGACGTACCCATCGCCGGCATTGTTGCCCGCGCCGCAGTAAATCAACAGCGACTGTGCTTCGGGCCAGCGCGCCCGCAGAAACGCGAGCGCATCGCGACCGGCTCGCTGCATGAGGTCGAAGCCGGGAATGCCAAGCTCGTCGATCGCATGACGATCGAATCCGCGCACCTGATCGGTGGCATAGATTTCTCGGGGCCAGACTGACTGATCGTCGAACATCGCCGCGATTATACTGAGCCAGCCCGGGAGCAAACCGACAGTCATGACAGGCGACCATTCCGCGCTCAGCGAGCTGGCGCTGGCGATAAAGAACAAGGCAGTCGATCTCGGCTTCCAGAAGCTGGGCATCAGCGACACCAACCTCGATGCCGAACGGGCGTATTTGCAGCGCTGGCTCGAGCTCGGCCGCCATGGCGAGATGGGCTACATGGCGCGGCACGGGAGCAAGCGCACGACGCCGGAGCAGCTCGTGCCAGGCACTGTCCGCGTGCTGGTCGCGAGGATGGACTACCTGCCGGAACCCGGCGAAGCGGCTGAGCAGGTGTTGGCGCAACCCGAGCAGGCTTACATCGCACGCTATGCGCTCGGCCGCGACTACCACAAGCTGATGCGCAAGCGACTCAAGCACCTCGCCGAGTGGCTGCGGGCCGAGGTCAGCGAAACCGAGTACCGGGTTTTCGTTGACAGCGCGCCGGTCATGGAACGCGCACTGGCGCGCAAGGCCGGGCTCGGCTGGATCGGCAAGCACACTAATCTGCTCGACCGTCACGCCGGCTCATGGTTTCTGCTCGGCGAAATCTATACCAACCTGCCGCTACCCTGCGACGAGCCCGTCACTGAACATTGCGGCAGCTGCCGGGCATGCATCGACGCCTGCCCCACCGGAGCGATCGTCGGGCCGAACGAGCTCGATGCGCGACGCTGCATTTCCTATCTGACGATCGAGCTCAAAGGTCCGATTCCGGTCGAGCTACGCCAGTCGATCGGCAACCGTATCTTCGGCTGCGACGACTGTCAGCTCGTTTGCCCGTGGAACCGATACGCCCGACTCACGACAGAAGACGACTTCAGGGCGAGGCACGGCCTCGACAGCGCCAGGCTCTGCGACCTGTTCGGGTGGAGCGAGAGCGAGTGGTCGGACAGGACGCGCGGCAGCGCGCTGAGACGCCCGGGCTTTGAGGGCTGGCGGCGCAATCTGGCTGTCGCTCTCGGCAACGCACCGACCAGCGACGACGTCATTCGCGCGCTCGAAAGCGGTCGCGACGACCCGTCACCCATCGTCCGCGAGCACGTCGGCTGGGCGCTGGCAGAACATGCCGCCCGTCGCGGCTCTGAGCCCGGCGATTAAGGCTCAGACTGAGATGCGAAAATTATCGATCAGCCTGGCCCGGCCGAGCCAGGCGGCAGCCAGCACGATCAACTCATCAGCAGACTGACTTCCATTCGGCCTGGAAAGATCGCTCGCGCGCCGGACCTCGACATATTCCGGTCTGAATCCGGACTTTTCGAGACGCTTCAGGGCAGCAGCCTCGAGCTCACCGTAATCGCGATTGCCCTCAGTGAGCTCAGCACCGAGCTCTTCGAGTGTCGAATGCAGGATCGGTGCGCGCTTGCGCTCGTCCGAAGTCAGATAGTGATTGCGAGAACTGATGGCGAGGCCATCCTGGTCACGCTGCGTATCGCCGGCGACGACGCCAACCGGCAATCGCAGGTCGGCAATCATGTGCTCGACAATAACGAGCTGCTGGTAGTCCTTCTGCCCGAGCACGACCAGGTCGGGCCCGACGATGTTGAGCAGCCGAAGCACGACGCCCGCGACACCGCTGAAGTGATCCGGGCGCGTCGCGCCACAGAGCTCGCGCCCGAGCGGAGGGACCTCGAGGCGTAACGCGGCCTCGGTGCCGAAGGGATAGATCTCCGCCACCCCGGGCACGAACAGGGCGTCGACCTGGCCGCTGCCGTCGATCATGGCGCGGTCATCGTCGAGCGTGCGCGGATAGGCATCGAAATCCTCGCCCACGCCAAACTGGGTCGGATTGACGAAGATCGTCACGACCACGCGGTCGGCATGCCGGGAAGCGAGCTCGACCAGTGAGATGTGACCGACGTGCAGGTTGCCCATGGTCGGCACGAGCGCAACAGTCTCGCCGGCACGGCGCCACGCGGCGACCGCCTGCCTTATCTGGCTGGCCTTGCGCTGCGGATCGACTCCAGACACAACAATCCCTCCCCTGTCTGCGCCCGACGCCAGCGGGAGCAGTGCCGGGATTGTATCAAGAGAAGCAATGCTCCTTGGCCGGGTAGCTGCGGTCCTTGACGGCTCTGACGTAGGCCTTGAGCCCATCGAGCACGGACGGCTGACCGGCAAGAAAATCCTTGACGAAACGCGGCGTCTTCCCCTGCGTGATTCCAAGCACGTCGTACAGAACCAGAATCTGACCATCGACGGCGGGGCCCGCGCCGATACCGATGACGGGCGCCTGAACGGCATTGGAAATTTTCTGACCGACCTCATTCGGCACGCATTCCAGCAGAATCAGGTCGGCGCCAGCGGCCTCCAGCGCCCTGGCATCCTCGAGCATCTGAGTTGCGACCTCGGACTGCCGGCCCTGAACCTTGAAACCGCCGATCTTGTGAACGGACTGTGGCTTGAGACCGAGATGGGCACAGACCGGAATATCGTGGCGTGCAAGATGCTCGACGACGGCCTGCTGGCCCTTACCGCCCTCGAGCTTCACCATCATGGCGCCGCCTTGCTGCATGAGACGCACCGCGTTCTCGAGCGCCTGCTCGGGACTCGTGTAGCTCATGAACGGCATATCCGCGATCAGGAATGCATGCAACAGGCTGCGCGCGACGCTGCGCGTGTGGTAAATGACGTCGTCCACCGTCACGGGTACCGTCGTGTCGTGACCCTGGATGACCATACCCAGCGAGTCGCCAACGAGTACGACGTCGACACCGGACATGTCGACGAGCTGGCCGAAGCTCGCATCGTAGGCGGTAATACAGGCGATCGGCTGACCGCTCTCCTTCATGTCCCGCAAGGTCGAGATGTTGACCGGCGGGTGCTCCATTTCACGTTGTTGCAACTGCTTGTACATCTTTGCCCTTCGCGCCTAAGCGATTGCCCCCGCAGCGGGATTAAAGAAATGCCGGCCCCGCTTGACCCGCCGGATCGTTCGCAGCAGCTCCTCGTAGTCCGACTCACGATGAATCGGATCGA
>DATCZB010000105.1:0-2432 GCA_036526155.1 Gammaproteobacteria bacterium | reverse complement strand
GACGATCCCCATGACGATCGCCATCTCGGTGGTCAGGTCGGGAAGCGCCTCCATTGCCTCATGTTAAGGCATTCGACTTCGACTCAGGACTTCGACTCAGGCCGACTCCTCGACCGGCCAGAGGCGCTCCTCGACGTCGCGCCCCTCGCGAATCGCGCCCCATTGCTCGTAACGCTGGTAATAGGCCGACACCTGGGCCAGTAGCTCGAGATCCCTGAGGTGTTCCTGGTACGCCGCCTCGAGCCGCTCCCGGCTCGCCCTGACGATGTCACGACATTCGGCGATCGCTTCGCCGACCTCGGCGCGCGAGCATTGGGTCGCAGGTTTCAGATCGCCATTCGCGAGCGGCAGGGACTGCGGAAAGTCCTTTCCCACTGTCACGGTCGCTGGTATGACCAGGACGTTTTGCGTCATCGCAATGCTCCTAAATCCGTTGGTCTCTGCCCGGCGGCATCGGCAGATCGATGCGTCATCCCTGCTGCCACTGCCTTCCATATACTGCAACGCGAGAGAAAGCACAAAGGCTTCGACTGGGGCAGATGAGCCGCAGCTTGTGTATGCTGCCTGATCCTCGAACTGAAAACGAAGAACCATGAAAGTATTTGAAGTGACAGCGGGCTCGAGCTCGCTCGAAGGGCTGGTCGCGGCAGAGCGGCCGATGCCCGAACCCGGGCCGACCCAGGTGCTCGTGCGCATCCATGCCGCCTCGCTGAATTTCCGCGATATTGCGATCGTGCGCGGCAAATATATCGGCGGTCCCGTGACGCACAACACGATTCCCCTGTCCGACGGCGCCGGCGTCGTCGAGGCGGTTGGGGATTCCGTGACCGGATTCGCGCCAGGCGACCGCGTGACCGCGACTTTCTTCCAGGGCGGGCCGATGCAAACGCTTGGGTCCCCGCTCGACGGCATGCTCGCCGAGTACGGCGTGTTCGATCAGAGCGGGTTGCTCAAGCTGCCCGATGAGCTCTCGTTCGAGCAGGCAGCGACGCTGCCCTGCGCGGGCGTGACGGCGTTCAACGCGCTGTTCGAGGGCAAGCGCGTGCGGCCCGGCGAGACGGTGCTGACCCTCGGGACCGGTGGCGTTTCGATCATCTCGCTGCAGCTCGCCAAGGCGGCCGGAGCGCGCGTGATCATCACGTCGTCGAGCAACGAGAAGCTCGAGAAGGCCCGCGCGCTCGGTGCCGATGTCACGATCAACTATCGCGAGCAACCCGAATGGGAAAAAGCCGTGCAGGAAGCGACCGGCGGCCAGGGCGTGGACCACGTCATCGAGCTTGGCGGCGTCGGCACCTTGCCGCATTCCTACCAGTGCGTCGGCTACGAGGGCGAGATAAAGCTCATTGGCGTCATGACGCTGCCCGAGGGCGACCTGAGCCCGTATCCACTGATGTTCAAGAGCGCCTCATTGCGCGGCATTTTCGTTGGTCGGCGGCATCTGTTCGTCGATCTGCTCAAGGCCGTCTCGCAGAACGGCATCGAGCCGGTCATCGACAAGGTGTTCCCGTTCGACGAGGCGGTCGCGGCCTACGAGCACATGGCCTCGGCCCGGCACTTCGGCAAGATCGTCATCCGGATCGCATAAAAATGGGGTCAGACCCCTTTTTCCTGCAGGAAAAAGGGGTCTGACCCCGTCTGCTGGCTACTTGGCGAAGGTCAGGGTGTACTTCGGATCGGCGATCAGGCACTCGGCCTCGGGTGCGCCGAGCTCCTTGCGCACGACATTCGTGCCCTGCACCAGCGCCGCCATCTTGTAGAGCGCGTGACGCCGGCTCATGCCCTCGCGACCCATGCCGCAGTCCGACGAGATCACGAGCCGTTCCGCCGGGATGTGCTTCATCGCGAGCCGGATGTGGTCGGCCACGGCATCGACGCGCTCGACCTGCAGTGAGTGGTGGTCGATGACGCCGATCGTGACCTTCATATCGGTGATGTACTGACCGATCGCCTCGAGGTCCATGCCGTCCGATGAGACGGACTCGAACGTGATGACGTCGGCATCGACCTTATTCAGGATTTCCAGTGCGGGCTTGTACGACTGCACCTCGGCGAACATGCGCTGCTGCGACGGATTGCCCCAGCAGGTGTGACACCAGATCTCGGTCTTGTCCCTGAGGCCCTTGACGGTGTTGTTGAACACCTCGAGCATGAACTCAGGATTGATCTTGTCGTCGACCACGCCGCGGGCCGCGAGCAGATGCACCTGCGGCTCCTCCATCTGGATTACCGGGCAGCCGGCGTCGGCCAGCTCGTGCAGCTCCTCGTTGAAGGCGTCGGAGATTGCCCAGATCCGCTCCTGGATGTCCTTATAGTAGAAGTCCTGGACGGCAAAGGCGACGAGCTCGGGCGTCACCGTGCCGAACTTGACGGGCTTGTGGGTCAGCCGCTGGGCCGACTTCCACATCGTCGCGTACTGCATGTCGCCCCGGCCT
>DATCZB010000104.1:0-3097 GCA_036526155.1 Gammaproteobacteria bacterium | reverse complement strand
TCGCCCTCCCCGGCCAGGAACACGGTCGGAAACAGCTCGGGTTCTGCCTCGAGCGCCGCCGCGAGCTCGCGCGCGAACGCTTCGGCCGTCTCGGCTTCCGGCGCGTCGATAACGGCGACGATGTTGCGATCACGCGCCGGGAACCCCTCACGATAGGCAATGAAGTCCTGCCGCCATGGCAGCTCCGGCGAGATCATGTCGGCCGTATCGGTATTGATGCCGAGATTCTGCGAGGCGTAGTAGAGGCTCGCGACCGTGAGCCCGAGCACGACGATCACAGTGACCAGCGGACGCCGGATGGCATGCCGGACGGCGCTCGCGATGACACCGCTCGTGCGCCCCGAGGAATCCATCACCGCGCCGGTTCGAGCCCGAGCAGGATGGCCTGCTTCAATACCGACCGCGCGCGTCCGGAATTTCGCGCCAGCCGCAGCAGCAAACCGATCTGGCGCGGCGAGGTCAACACGCCTGCAAGGCCCCGATATCGGGTCCGGCCGTCGTCGGTGACGAGCGCCTCGATGTCTTCGGGCAGCTCGTCCCCGGCAGCGTCGGCGACGACCCTGAGCACGATGAATGGCAAGCCCGCTTCTGCTGCAGCGCGCGCAAGGCCCGAAGACTCCATGTCGACGGCCACGGCGCCCGATCTTGCAGCAAGCTCGGCTTTTGCCGCAGGTCTCGTCAGGACGTGATCGGCCGTGTAAAGCGGACGCTCCGTCACGCGCAGCTCCTTGCTGAGCCTCGCCGCCAGGCGGGCGCGCCAGGCGTCATCGGTACGCCATTCGCCCGAGCCGTTCACGATCGTCGTTGGCAGCACCACGGTGCCGGTCGCGGCAGCGGGGCTCAGGCCGCCGGCAAGCCCCCAGGACACGAGTGCGCCCGCGCCTTCCGCAACCGCATTCCTGGCGGCTGCAAAAGCGCGCTCGCGCCCGGGCCCGGAGGTGTATACGGCCGGCGCCGCGGATTGGGCCAGGTCCTTCGGGATCCTGGCTTCGAGCTCGAGTGCCGCAATCAATGCGACATGCGAGGCCGGGACTTCAGAGCACAACACCGGGCCACCGGTGCCCGATTCCATCAGGTGACCTCTGATGCCGGTCCGTAGTCTGGCCTTACGAGACTGACCTCGCTGACTTCGAGCGGCAGCCCGGACGCCGCCCGGTCGAACGCGAACTTCAAAGCGCGATTGCTTCGGAGCAGAAGATTGGTCGTCAGGACCGTCAGCTTGACCGTGCGCCGCGTCACCTTGACCTCGGCACCCGATGAGAACCCGGGATTCCGATGCAGCTTGCGCAGCGTCAGGATGGCGAGCCCGATGGCCCAGAGGCAGAACTTGCGAATCCCGGGCTCCGACCGCGGGATCATGCAGCTGTATTCGAGCGCGTTGCGCAGATGGGCGTGCGCCACTCCGATCAGCTCATTGAGACCGGCAGCGAATGCCGGCGAGTCGTGCTTCGACGCCAGCGACTCGAGATCGAAACCGTGCCGCTCGAACAGGGCTTGCGGCAACCAGCAGGTCTCTGCCTGACGGTCGTCCCAGATATCCTTGAGGATGTTCGTCATCTGCAGGCCCTGACCGAAGGAGACGGCAAGCCGCATCATCCGCTCGCGGCTCGAAGCGAGCTCCGGACAATGCATCACGAACAGCTCGGTCAGCATTTCGCCGACGACGCCGGCGACGAAGTAGCAGTATTCGTCGAGGTTCCGCAGCGCCGGCAACCCCGCGGCGCTCTTGTTGCGCTGAAACCTCGGCATGCCGCTGCACATGATTCGAACGCATCGGGTCAGCGCCTCGCGCTCGGCATCCGTGAAGCTGTGCGTGATGCGAATGACTTTGTCGGTGTTGCGGACGAGGTCGCGCTCGTCCTCGAGCGTGCGGTCGCTCAGAAGCGGCGCGAGATCTCTGGCAAAAGGCTCGGCCGACTCCTTCCCTTCGACCACGCGCACGAAGCGGGCGTGAAACTCGGTCTTCTGCTTATCGTCGAGGCCAACGTCGTCTTCGATCGTGTCGGCCAGGCGACAGAGCAGATAGGCGTTGGTGACGACGCGAGCCAGGTCCCCGGGCAAAACCGGGATGGTCAACGCGAAGGTTCGCGACACGCCCGGCAGGATATTGGTCTGATATTCGAGGTCGGTCCGGGAATTCACGAAGGCATGCGTTTCACACGCAGAATCGGTGATAGGATGGCCCGGTATGATAGCACGGGCACCCGAAGACAACTTTTCCACCCGAATCGATTACTACCGGTCCCGAGTCAACGACTGGCTTGCTCGGGCACTCGAAGACGACGCAACGCCGGCCCGCCTCAGAGAGGCCATGCAGTACTCCGTGCTCGGTGACGGCAAACGCATCCGTCCGCTTCTGGCCTATGCATCCGGAGAACTGTTCGGGCTCGACGAAGACCACTGCGACTGTATCGCCGCATCGGTCGAAATGGTCCATGCCTATTCGCTGATTCACGACGATCTGCCGGCCATGGATGACGACGACTTGCGCCGCGGCAAGCCGACGACGCACAAGGCCTTTGACGAGGCCATCGCGATTCTGGCAGGGGACGCTTTGCAGGCGCGCGCATTCGAGTTGCTCTGCGTCGATCCGGCGCTGTCGCAGCGTCCACGCGAACAGTCACGAATCATCGGCTGGCTGGCGCGGGCAATCGGACCGGCTGGCATGGTCGGCGGCCAGGCACTCGATATCGAGGCCGAAAATCGCAGTCTCGACGAGACGGCGCTGGAGAACGTGCACCGACGCAAGACGGGCGAGCTGATTCGGGCGGCGATCATGATGCCGAGCGAGCTCGCCGACATCTCGGACGCAAGACGCAGTCAGCTCGATCGATTTGCCCAGGACATCGGTCTCGTGTTCCAGATCCGCGACGACCTGCTCGAAGTGGAAGAGAGCACCGAGACGCTCGGCAAGAGCGCCGCGAGCGACGCCGAGAAGAACAAGTCGACTTACCCGGCCGTGCTCGGCGTCGATGGCGCCAGGCAACGCGCCGACGAGCTCTGGGCGCGCGCCCTTGCCGCGCTCGATGCGGCGAGCAACGACGCCGACGGCCTGAGGTGGGTTGCCGAACTCATCCTGCGCCGCAAGCATTAACCT
>DATCZB010000103.1:0-7405 GCA_036526155.1 Gammaproteobacteria bacterium | reverse complement strand
GATCGGGCGATCGACGGCATCACGGGGGCGACGCTCTCGGTCAAGGCCATGAATAAGGTCGTCCGCATTGCGCTTTTGCTCGACAGGCGCGTGCGCGGCGCCCGCGAGGAGATCACGGTCGCGAGCTAGCAGACCCCGCCGCCCCATTCTGTCGCTAGAATTCGGTCTTTCGAATCTCGACTACAATGCTGTATGCAAGAAAACGCCACTGCGCAGGGCAGTGAAGGCGCCGGCTCACGAACTATTCTCCTCGTTCTTTTCGGTGGCGTCTTTCTCGGAGCGCTCGACATCGCAATCGTGGGCCCCGCGCTGCCGGCTATCGAGTCCGAGTTTGCGCTGAGCTCGCGCCAGAGTGCGGCAATCTTCTCCGTATACATCCTGTTTGCGTTGCTGAGCGCGCCGTTGCTCGCGTCGTTGTCGGACCGTCGCGGGCGCCGATCCGTCTTTGTCGCTTGTCTGCTGCTGTTCGGTGCAGGCTCTCTGATCGTGGCCCTGGCGAGCTCGATTGAGGTGCTGCTTGCCGGACGCGCGATTCAGGCGATCGGCGCGGGCGGCACGCTGCCTGTTGCGAGCGCGGTCGTTGCTGACACGTTCCCGGTCGAGCGCCGCGGCCGCGCGCTCGGGCTTATCGGCGCCGTGTTCGGGTTGGCCTTCGTGCTCGGGCCGCTGGTCGGCGCCTTTTTTCTGCAGTGGAGCTGGCGCTGGCTGTTCGTCGTCAATCTGCCGCTGGTCGTAATACTGGTGGCGCTCGCCGCGATGCTGCTCGAGGATCGGGGCGCTCGCGCGGTGGCCGGGTTCGACTGGGCGGGGACGGCGTTGCTCGCGCTGGGCCTGGCGACCCTTGCCATTGGCGCTGGTCGTCTCGACTATGGTGCCGATAATCTGCTCGGTATTGGTCGTGCCTCGGTCGTCGCGTTCGCCGTCGCCGCTTGCTTTTTGTACGCGTTCTGGAAGATCGAGCAGCGAGCAGCCGATCCGGTGGTGAGGCCCGATCTTTTGCATTCGCTGCAGATGCGCATCATCTGCGTTCTCGGTCTCGCCACCGGGCTGGTCGAGGCCAGCATGGTCTTTTTGCCGACGCTTGCCGTGAGCGCACTGGCGGTGTCGCCGAGCCGGGCGAGCTTCATGTTACTGCCGCTCGTAGCGGCGCTGATTGCGGGCTCGATCGTGGCCGGCGCCACGCTCGACCGGGTCGGTGCAAAGCCCGTGATTCTCGGTGGCATGGGGCTGACGATTCTTGGGTTGCTGCTGTTCAGCCTGCTGCAGCTTGGAACGGCCAGCTTCTACACGGCTGGCATCACCGTCGGGTTCGGTCTTGCGGCGCTGCTCGGTGCACCGCTGCGCTACGCCGCGCTCGAGGAGGGCGGCGAGGCCAATCGGGGCGCGAGTCAGGGGCTCCTGACGGTGTGTCTCAGCGTCGGGCGCCTGTTTGGCGCCTCGGTGACGGGCGGTATCGCGGCCGGCGCGGCGAACGCCGTGCTCGGCTACCGCCGGGCCATGCTCGTTATCGCGATTGCCGCAATAATCGCGCTGATTTCTAGTCTGCGTCTGAAGGGGCGATGAGGCGCCCTGGCGTTCATGGAATAATGCGCTTATGAACGCCGACTGGATTGCACCCTCTATTCTCGCCGCCGATTTCGCCCGACTCGGGGAGGAATCGCTGGCCGTCATCAGGGCCGGCGCGGACCTGATTCACTTCGACGTCATGGACAATCATTACGTGCCGAACCTGACGATCGGTCCCGCCGTGTGCCACTCGTTGCGACGGTATCTCGATCGCGAGGGTGTCGACGCGGGTATCGATGCGCATCTGATGATCGATCCCGTTGATGCGCTGATTCCGCGATTTGCCGAGGCCGGCGCCGAGATCATCAGTTTTCACCCGGAAACCTCTGCCGACGTCGCGGGATCACTGCTCGCCATTCGCGACGCAGGCTGCAAGGCCGGGCTCGTGTTCAACCCCGATGTGCCGCTCGGAGACCTCGCTGACTGGCTGCCGCAGCTCGACATCGTGTTGCTGATGTCGGTTTTTCCCGGTTTCGGTGGGCAGACCTTTATCGAGGACACGCTAAAGAAGATCGAGACGGCGCGTGATCTCATCGAAGCGTCGCCGTACAACCCGAGACTCGAGGTCGACGGCGGTCTGACGGTCGCGAATGTCGGTGAGGTTGCGGCAGCAGGCGCTGATACTTTTGTCGCGGGGTCGACGATCTTCGGCAGCGACGACTACGGCGAGACCATCGCCGCCATGCGTCGGGAGATGTCGGCAGCCCGCGCGGGCTGAGCAGCGCCCCCGAACCCCGGCAGGTGTGGCGGTGAGGCGCTGCCGAGCATCTGGTATGCTCCCGGCCCCCGGAATGCGAGGAGTTGCCCTGAATGGGCTGGATCGTTCATAAGTTTGGCGGCTCGAGCCTGGCCGACGCCGGTTGTTTTCGCCGGGTTGCGGGTATCGTGCGAAGTGGCGGTGGTGCGTCACGCGGCGTCGTCGTCTCGGCGATGAGCGGCATGACCGATCAGCTTTTCGGTGTCATCGATATCGCCGCACGCGGCGATGACGTCAGCGCCCCGCTGGCGGCAATCCGTGAGCGGCAAGCGGGGACCGCGGCCGAGCTGCTCGAGCCTGCGGCAGAAAAGGCTTACGTCGCCGATCTCGACCGGGATCTGGCCGACATTCGCAACGTGCTCGACGCCTTGTCGCTCGTCCGATCGGCGTCGCACAGAAGTCGCGATCTGATTTCAGGTTACGGTGAAATCTGGTCGGCGCGCCTGCTCGCGGCCTTTCTTGCGCAGGAGGAGGCCGGCAAGACCGACGTCCGCTTCGTCAATGCCCGCGAGTTCGTGACGATAGAGCATGGCGAAATGGGTCCGATCGTGCGCTGGGAGGCATCGGCTCAGAATTGCGCCTCGGTAATGCTGCCCGAGGAGCCCGGCATTCGCGTCGTCACCGGGTACATCGCGTCCGACGAGGCCGGTTTGCCGACGACGCTCGGCCGCAACGGCAGCGACTTTTCGGCCTCTATTCTGGCCAGCCTGCTGAAGGCCGAGGCGGTCAACATCTGGACCGATGTAGACGGCGTCATGAGCGGCGATCCGCGCCTGGTGCCAGAGGCGACCGTGATCGGAGAGCTGACCTACAACGAGGCAATGGAGCTCGCTTACTTCGGCGCCAAGGTCATCCATCCGCAGACCATGGCGCCGGCGATTGCGGGCGGTATACCGATACACATCCGCAACACGTTCAATCCGGAACATCCCGGGACGCGGATCGCGGCCAGTGCCGCCCAGCGTGACGAGGTCGTCAAGGGTGTCAGTGCCTTCGACGGCGTCGCACTGATCAATCTGGAGGGCGCCGGAATGATCGGTGTCCCCGGCACGGCCGATCGGTTGTTTGGCGCTCTGCGCGACTCGAGTATTTCGGTCATGCTGATTTCGCAGGGCAGCTCGGAGCATTCGATCTGTTTTGCCGTGCGCGAAGAGGCGGCCGAGTCCGTGCGCGACGTTGTCGAGAAGGCGTTCGCGATCGAGCTCGCACAGGGGCAGGTACAGCGCGTCGAGGTGACGCCGCAGTGCGCGATCATCGCCGTGGTCGGCGACGGCATGTCGGGATTGCCGGGAAGCGCCGGCAAGTTCTTCCGCACGCTGGGCAATTCGGGCATCAACGTTCGGGCTATCGCTCAGGGGGCGTCGGAACGCAACATCTCGGCCGTGATCGCCGCAAGGGATATGACCAAGGCGCTGGGTGCCGTTCACAGCAGCTTCTATCTCTCGGCCAAGACGGTTTCGATCGGAATAGTGGGTCCCGGTTCGGTCGGTGGCGCCCTGATCGAACAGATTGCGGCGGCCAGAGACCGGTTGCGCGAGCGTTTCAAGCTCGACCTTCGGGTCCGTGCCATCGCCACGAGTCGCAAGATGTGTCTCGGCCAGTCGCGAATCGATCTCGGCACCTGGCGTCAGCATCTCGAGGCCGGTGAGGCCATGAACATCGAGGCGTTGACCGACCACGTTCAGGCCGACTATCTGCCGCATGCGGTGTTGGTAGACTGCACAGCGAGTCAGGAGGTTGCCGATCGCTACCTCGGGTGGCTCGGCCGCGGCATCCACGTCATTACGCCGAACAAGCGCGCCCATAGCGGTCCGATCGAGACCTACAACGAGCTCAAGCGCGTGAGCCATGCGTCCAATACCCACTTTTTGTACGAAGCGACCGTCGGCGCCGGGCTGCCGGTAATCAACACGCTGCAGGATCTCGTCGAAACAGGCGACGACATCGAGAAGATCAGCGGCATCTTCTCGGGTACGCTGGCCTATCTCTTCAACGTCTTCGATGGCTCCAAAGCCTTCTCTGCCATCGTCCGCGACGCGAACGACAAAGGCTATACCGAGCCCGATCCGAGAGACGACCTCTCCGGGATGGATGTGGCGCGCAAGGCCGTGATTCTGGCGCGCGAGTCGGGGCTGGATCTCGAGCTCGGCGACATTGAGGTGCAGAGCCTCGTGCCCGAGGCGCTCGAGGGCGCGCCGGTCGACGAGTTCCTCGAGCGCCTGGCAGATTTCGATGCGCCGATGGCGGCACGGCTCGCCGCCGCCGATGCATACGGGCAGGTGCTGCGCTACGTGGCAGAGGTCGACGTCAGGAACCGCACGGCGGTCGTCGAGCTCAGGGCGTTCGCAAAGGATCACCCTTTCGCCAACATCAGTCTGACCGATAATATCGTGCAATTCGTGACCCGCCGTTACAGCGACAATCCTTTGATTATTCGCGGGCCGGGTGCCGGGCCGGACGTGACGGCGGCCGGCATATTTGCCGATCTGCTCAGGCTGTGCAGCATGCTGAGCGGACACGACGATTAAGCTGCGGCGGGAGAGGGACCCGTGCATTTCATCAGCACCAGAGGCGGACAGGACGCGGATCTGATCGGCGCGGTCATGCAGGGGCTTGCATCCGACGGTGGGCTTTTCGTTCCGGATGCCTTGCCGCGGATCGACGCCTCGCAGATTCGGGGTGAGTCGCTGGCCGAAATCGCCTCGGAGCTGCTGGCGCCGTTTTTTGCGGGCTCGATGCTCGAGGACGAGCTCGCCGATATCTGCGCCGACGCGCTCGATTTTCCCGTTGTGCTCAGGGATCTCAGAGGCGAGCCCGAGCCGCTGGCCGTGCTCGAGCTGTTTCACGGTCCAACGGCCGCGTTCAAGGATGTCGGCGCAAGATTCCTCGCCGCACTCATGGAACGCGTGTTGCCGCGCATCAGCGGCGCTGATCCGCGCCCGGTGACGATCCTCGTTGCGACGTCGGGCGACACGGGCGGTGCGGTCGCCGCGGCGTTTCATCGCCGCGCTGGCGTCCGCGTCGGGGTCTTCTTTCCACGCGGTCAGGTGTCACCCCGGCAGCAGCATCAGCTGTGTTGCTGGGGCAACAACGTGCGCTCGTTCGAGGTTGACGGCTCGTTCGACGACTGTCAGGCGCTCGTCAAGGCGGCCTTCCAGGATCAGGCGCTGAACCACGACTTGCGACTCACAGCCGCCAACAGCATCAACCTGGGGCGTTTGCTGCCGCAGGTTGCCTATCACTCGGCCGCCGCTCTCTGGCACCAGCGCCGCCATGGCAGCCGCCTCAACTGCATCGTGCCCACGGGCAATCTCGGTAATGCGCTGGCCTGCATCTGGGCCCGGGCGATCGGGTTCCCAATCGACCGAATCGTGCTCGCGGTCAATGAGAACGTAACGATTCCCGATTATCTTTCGACCGGCGAGTGGCGGCCACGGCCGAGCAAGATGACCCTTGCATCGGCGATGGACGTCGGCGACCCGAGCAATATGGAACGTCTCAGGCATTTGATACCCGACTTTGCCGAGATGCGGGCGATGATTTCGGCGCATCCGGTCGATGACGCGTCGATTCGCGCCCAGATCGCGAAGGACTACGAAGCCTATGGCGAGGTCTGGTGTCCGCATACGGCAACCGGGTTTCATGCTTACGATCATCTGTCCCGGGCCGAGCGCTCGGGCAAGGCGTGGTCCGTCTGCGCAACGGCGCACCCGGCCAAGTTCGAGACGATCGTCGAGCCGATCATAGGCAAGACCATCCCCGTGCCGGAGTCGCTCGCAAGCATCCTGAAGCTGCCCGCTGAGAGCATCGGCCTCGAGCCTGACATCGAGTCGCTGCGAACGGCGCTGGCGGATTGGAACTGATGCCGGGCACGTTTGCAGAGCTCGACCCCGCAGTCATCGCTGCCGTTGCGGCAGGCGGTTTGGTGCTGCTCATCCTGATCGTCTGGTTCTGGCGCAATCGGCGCCGACCGCCGTCGATTGCGGATGTGCTTGCGGCGGTTGCGGTCGAGCGTTTGCAGGATGTCATCGTGCCGGATGGCCTTGGCGGCGAGATTCATATCGAGCATCTGCTGCTGACCTCGAGAGGTATCCTGGTCGTCAACGTCAAGAACTACGCCGGCGCGGTCTTTGCCGGCGAGCGCATGGACCAGTGGACGGCGATCGATTCAGGTGGTCGCTCGACGTTTCAGAACCCGCTGCCGAATCTGCACGATCGGGTTCACGCGGTGCGGCAGCTGGTTCGTGATGTCGAGGTGCGCGGCCTCGTGGTCTTTCCGAGCACGGCTGATTTCAGCAAGGGTCGTCCAGACGACGTGATGCTGCCCGAGGACTTGCGAATCGCCTATGCGAAGCCCGACCAGTCCGATCTCGGGCGCCGAATCGAGGCCTTTGGCCCGCACTGGGACAAGATTCGGGCCGCCGCGCAGCCGGCGTCCACCTAGGTCGCCGCGTCTTCGAGCGCGAAAAGACTGAACGCGTTCCGCGTCGAGGCGGCGATGACGTCTGCTACCGGTACGTCCATGATTGCGGCTACTTTTTGCGCAATGTGGGGCAGATATCTGGGCTCGTTGCGGCGCGACTTCGGCGCCGGCTCGAGGTCACGGGGCAGCAGATAGGGCGCATCGGTCTCGAGCAGTAACCGCTCCAGCGGCAGGCTGCGCGCCGCCTGCTGCAGCTGCTCTCCGCGCCGCTCGTCGCAGATCCAGCCAGTGATGCCGACGTAGAGATCGAGCTCGAGATAAGCTGCAAGCTGTGTTTCGTCGCCAGTAAAGCAATGCGCCACGCCGCCGACGAGATTCGAGCGATGGCGCGCGAGAACACGCAGCATATCGTCGTGGGCGTCGCGCTGGTGCAGGAACACGGGACGTCGCGTGGTGATGGCGAGCTCCAGTTGCGCCTCGAAGGCTCTGAGCTGATCGCTCTGCGGTGAGAAGTTTCTGAAGTAATCGAGTCCGCACTCGCCGACGGCAACCGCAACGTCGCTCTCGAGCAGTCCTTCGAGCGCTGTGATGCTGTGCTCGTCGAGTTCCGATGCGTGATGCGGATGGATACCGGTCGTCGCGAACAGGACGCCCGGATG
>DATCZB010000102.1:0-11842 GCA_036526155.1 Gammaproteobacteria bacterium | reverse complement strand
TCGGATCCGTTGCGCGGGCGACCACCATCGCGTTACCGATCTGGTTGCTGGCCGGAGTCCACTGGATCAGACCCGTCGAGGCATTGATCGTCATGCCCGCTATCGGGATATCGAGCGAATACGTCAGCGTGTCGCCGTCCGGATCGCTCGCGTTGACGTCGTAAGTGTAGGCCTGACCCTCGGTGGCCGTTTCTACCGGGGCCGAATCGATCGTCGGCGCTGAGTTTACGGGAGGCGGAGCCGCTGCCACGTTGACCGAGAAGCTCTGCGTATCCACGCCGCCGTTGCCGTCGCTGACACGAACAGTGACCGACTGCGAGCCTTCCTGGCCGGCGCTCGGCGTCCAGCTGATCACGCCTGACCCCGCGTTGATCGACATGCCGAGCGGCTGCGCGTCGAGCGAGTAGGTCAGGGTGTCGCCGTCGCCATCAGTCGCGTTGACGTCATAGCTGTATAGCTGGCCGACCGTCGCCGTCGTGACCGGCGTCGAGTTGATCGTCGGTGAGGCGTTACCGCCCGTCACGGTGATCGAGAAGCTCTGGTCGTCGATGCCGCCGTTGCCGTCGGAGGCGCGAACCGTAACGTTGTTCGAACCGACCTGTCCGGCGCTCGGCGTCCAGCTGATCAGGCCCGATCCCGCGCTGATCGCCATGCCGAGGGGCTGGGCCAGCAGCGTGTAGGTCACGGTGTCACCATCGCCGTCGCTCGCATTGACATCATAGGTGTAGAGCTCGCCGACGTTGGCCGCCGTCACCGGCGCCGAATCGATGGCCGGTGCCTGGTTGCTGGGATCGGCGTCGGAGACGCTGATCGAGAAGCTCTGCGTGTCCGATCCGCCGTTGCCATCTTCGACTCTTACGACCACGGGGTTGGAACCGATCTGACCGCTGCCGGGAGTCCACTGGATCAGACCTGAGGCCGCGTTGATCGACATGCCGGCAGGTGCCGTGTCGAGCGAGTAGGTCAGCGTGTCGCCGTCCGCGTCGCTTGCATTGACGTCGTAGCTATACGCCTCGCCTTCGGTGGCAGTCGTCACTGCCGACGAATCGATGGTCGGTGCAGCGTTGCCAACCGCGACCGCAACGAAGAAGTTCTGCGTAGCGGCGCCACCCTGGCCGTCGTCGACACGAACGATCGTGTACTGGTTGCCGACCTGGTTGGCTGCCGGCGTCCAGCTGATCAGGCCAGTCGAGCTATTGATCGTCATGCCGGCAGGCGCCGTGTCAAGCGAATAAGACAATGTGTCTCCATCCGCATCGCTGGCGTCAACGTCGTAGTTATAGACCTGGCCGACCGTTGCCGTCGTCACCGGCGTCGAGGTGATGCTCGGCGCGACGTTGCCCGGCGAGACGTTGATGAAGTAATTCTGTGCGACCGAGCCGCCGTTACCGTCGGTGACCACGACAATAATGTAGTAGTTGCCCGTGGTGGCCGGCGTCCAGCTGATCAGGCCAGTCGAGCTGTTGATCGTCATGCCTCCAGGGTACGTGTCGAGCGTATATGTCAGCGTGTCGCCATCGGCATCGCTCGCGTTGACGTCGTACGTATAGAGGTCGTTTACCGTGCCCGTCGTCACCGGCGATGAATCGATCGTCGGCGGATTGTTCACGGGAGCTGGCGCGGTTGCGACGGTAATCGAGAAACTCTGGGTATCCGATCCGCCATTGCCGTCGTCGACCCGGGCGGTGACGCCATGGCTGCCAGCCTGGCCCGTACTCGGCGTCCAGCTGATCAGTCCTGACGAGGCGTTGATCGACATGCCACTCGGTGCGATGTCGAGCGAGTAGGTCAGTGAGTCGCCGTCCACATCGCTCGCGTTGACGTCGTAGCTGTAAGCTTGTTGCTCGGTCGCCGTCGTGACCGGCGTCGAGTCGATGCTGGGCGCTACGTTCGATGCGCCGCCGTCGACCTGGATCTGGTAACTCTGCGTGTCGATTCCGCCGTTGCCGTCGCTGACGCGGACCGAGACCAGGTTCGCGCCGGTCTGGCCGGAGTTCGGCGTCCATTGAATCAGACCCGACGAGCCGTTGATCGTCATGCCCGTCGGCGAGACGTCGAGCGAGTAAGTCAGGATGTCGGCGTCGGCATCGCTGGCATTGACGTCATAGCTGTAGAGCTCATCAATGGACCCGGTCGTGATCGGTGTTGATGTGATATTCGGTGAGGCATTGCCTGGCGGTGGGGGAGTGGCACCTCCGGTCAGCGCGGCATAGAGGTTGAGCCGGCCGTTCTGAGTCCAGGCCTGCATGTTCTGGCCCAGTGCGCCAGTCGTGTCGGCATTGTCTTCGAGCGCGGAGCGCACGCCCGCGGCCGTGGCGCCCGGGAGATAGCTCCAGACCACCGCCGCGGCACCCGCGACGGTCGGGCCTGCCATGGATGTGCCGGATAGCCAGTTGTAGCAGCCTTCGGGATCATTCTCTGGCAGTCCGCATTGCGGATTCGGCATGGTGCTGAAGGTCTGATGACCCGGGGCCGCCATCGAGACCCAGTTGGCGCCAAAGCTCGAGAAGCTCGCCAGGTTGTCGAACCAGTCGGTCGCGGCAACGGCAATGACCTCGGGGTAGGCTGCCGGATAGGTCAGGTCGGACGTGTAGTTGTTGCCGGCCGAGGCAACGAGCACGACTCCGCCATTGAAGGCATAGGTCATGGCAGCGGCTTCGGCCGGACCCGACTCCGGCCCGCCAAAGCTCATGTTGGCCACGTGATAGCCGTTATCTGCCGCATAGCTCAGGGCGTTGATCATGGCGACCGAGTCGCAGAGCCCGATCACGCCGAAAAACGGATCGTAATACTCGTAGCAGGTCTTGAGGTTGCCGATCATCGCGCCCCAGCTGACCCCGGCGATGCCGACGTTGTTATTGCCTGCTGCGGCTGCGATGCCGGCGACGTGCGTGCCGTGGCCGATCTCGTCACTCGCTGTCGTGCTCGGTCCGAAGTTGATGCTCTCGATGCATTTGCTCGAGAGATCCGGGTGCAGGCAGTCGACGCCGGAGTCGAGGATCGCGACTTTGACCCAGGCGGCGCCCGTGTCGAGATCCCAGGCTTCGGGGGCATCGATGTCAGCGTCCGGGATGCCGGTGAGCGCTCCGGGAGCCCCGGTGTTAGGGCTGTAGTAAAACGACTGCCCGGTGTTGTGCAGGCCGTACTGCTCGTCAAAGTAATCGATTCCGAGTCCGGTCGGCGGCGGGGGATCCTGGCCTTCGTCAGGAATGATCAGCGGCCGCAGGTAATTGGCTTGCGCGTAGACGACATTGGGATTGTTCTCATAAGCCGCAATGGCCTGGCCGACGCGTCCCGGCGCGACCCGCACGACAGTGGCGCCGATCGCATCGAGGCTCTGGATCGGGTTTCCGCCACTCTGAGCGTGGGCAGCGGCTTGGGCCTGCCCGGGTGTCCCTGGTACGAAACCAACGATCACCTGGTCGGCGACAAAGGCCGGCAGGTTGGATGGTTGTTGCTGCGCGAATGCAGTCCCGCCCAAGGCGCAGATACCAAATAACAAGACCAGTCGCTGGCGAGCAAACATGGAAGGCTCCTGTAAGGCTTTTCTTGTTTTGTTCAGACCCGATGCCCGGATCGATTTCTTGTCGATCCGAAAGTATCGAGTGCCGTCAGGAAAACCTCAATTATACCGGAGACTTATGTCAGATCCCGCACAACGGCGCGGTCTCGAACTGCAGCGTTTACGTTAAGTTAAACGCCTTAGCGCGGGCATAATAATTCCGCAAATGTCGGCCTCTGACCGGTTCAGGCAGAAGTGTCGCCGTCGCCCGCGGCCTCGTCATCCTGGCTTCCGGCCACGGAATAGAGCACCTGCGTCTTGCGCGTCGCCTGGAATTCCTCGAGCGTCTGGCCGCGCATGGCAGCGTAGATTTCCTGGTTCGGCACGCCCACGGCGGCACCGAGCTTCTCGAGGATGAAGAAAATCACGCCGTAGCGAATCAGCGCGCGCCAGTCGAGGTCACGCAGCATCTGCTTTTCTTCTTCGGTCAGTTTGCCGCGTTCATACGAGCCCTCGCGGTCGTACAGGAATCGCCCGCGAAGCTCGGGCTGAATGATGCCGTGCAGATACTTGTTGAGGCGGTAGGCCCGCATGCTGCGCTCGAAGTTGAACGGATACGATCCTTCGAGGTTCTCGATATCGCCGTATTCCCGCTCGGCCCGAGCCAGGTGCTCGGCCGGGCTTTCGCCCTCATCCTGGTCGGGCAGGTCTTCGTATATGACAGTCGCCGTCGCCGTCATCGACGGCAGCGCATAGGACTGGTGCACCTTGCGAACCCGCGGCGTCAGCGCGCCGCGCATAATCAGCCACATGACGACTTCGGCCCCCTCGAGCCCGCCGAGTCTGGCGTAGTCGGCAACGGGCACTTCGGTGAGCTTCTCCGGATCGTTCTCGAGCAGGTCGAGGAATTCCATGTCCCAGGCTTCGTTGTTGAAACCCGCACGCTCGCCGCTGACCTGATGCGAGAGCCCGCCTGAGCCAACCACGGCAACCTTGATATCTTCGGGGAAGCTCTGAATCGCCTTGCGCAGCGACCGCCCGAGCGCGAAGCAGCGCCGCGCTGTCGGGATCGGGAATTGCAAAACGC
Organism: Gammaproteobacteria bacterium; assembly: GCA_036526155.1. Classification (GTDB taxonomy): domain Bacteria; phylum Pseudomonadota; class Gammaproteobacteria; order Steroidobacterales; family Rariloculaceae; genus DATCZB01. The sequence goes on along the minus strand of DATCZB010000102.1, from coordinate 7,253 downwards.
CAACCTGCAGCGGAACCATCGCCGTTGGCCAGCCGTTCTCATGCGGCAGCATGATCGACAGCGGCGAGAACACGCCGTGATCGAGGCCCTTGGCCTGAAAGAACGCGAGATCGAACTCATCCGCGACGAGCCCGTTGGCGATGTGCCGCGCGAGATCGGGATGGCCCTTGATCGCCGGCAGCGGCCGCGGACCGCCACCCTCGTCGGCCACGGAGAACTCCTCGCCGAAACCCAGCGAGAAATTCGAGTAGTGGTCGAAAAAGAAGGAAGTGACGTGGTCGTTGTAGATGTAGAACAGCACGTCCGGGGACTTTTCCGTGAGCCACTCGCGGACGGGTGCAAAACCCTCGAAAATAGGTGCCCAGGCGGGATTGGTCGTGTCCGGTTCCTGGGTGTCGACCGCATAGGCAATCGAGGGCGTATGCGAGGTTGCGATTCCACCGACTATCGTGGCCAATTCGAGACTCCCTTCCGATTGAGACCGGCCGCGAATTGTAGCGGATACTGGCCTGGCGCTGGCCGAAAACGCCTTGCTGTTTTCCGGGATCGTCCCCTCAGGCGGCGTCGTCCTCGCCCGGGTCGCCCTGGTCCGGAGCCAGCAAGCTGGCGAATGCGCGGCAGGCGTCGGTCGTGGTAAAGACGCCGGCGAGCTTGCCCTTGCGCGTGACGAGCGCCGAGCCGAGCCGCTTCGATGCCATGTGCTCGAGGACCGTGGCCAGTGGCGTCCTGAGGTCGACCACATACGCGTCCTCGACCATCGCGTCGCTGACGCTCAGCGTCTGAGGCTCGGGATAGGCGAAATCGGGGCCGAGCAGGAGCTTGATGTCGCGGTCGGTGACGACGCCGACAAGGACGCCCTCGTCGGTGACAGGCAGGTGTCGGATCCGGTGCTCGCGCAGAAATTCCTGGGCTTCGTCGAGCGGCGCCTTGATATCGACTGAGTGCGGAAACGGCGTCATTGCACCGGCCAGCGTGGGTTTTCGGCTCATTGGCATGAGTGGCTGATGATCTTCGGGAGAATAGTTTAACCCGCAGCTCCGGCGACCGACCTGCTATATTCTGCGCCGACCTTTCGCAGTGCTAGTGCCTGAAAATGACTGGAGCCGATATTCGAGATGCGGCGCGGCCCGACCCGGATCGCCTGCTCACTGAGATCGCCGATTACGTGCTGACGTATCCGGCTGAAGACGGCCATGCGCGCGAGATCGCGCGCTATTGCCTCATGGATTCGCTCGGTTGCGGCATGTTGGCCCTCGGTTATCCCGAGTGCACCAAGCTGCTCGGCCCGGTGGTGCCCGGGGCAACACTTTCGCCCGGGGCGCGTGTGCCCGGCACCTCTTTCGAGCTCGATCCGGTCATGGCGGCTTTCAATATCGGGGCGCTGGTCCGCTGGCTCGACTTCAACGACACCTGGCTCGCGGCCGAGTGGGGACATCCCTCGGACAATCTCGGCGCCATACTCGCCGTCGCCGATTACGTGTCGAGGACGCGCTCGGCGGAGGGAACGCAGCCGCTGACGGTTGCCGATGTCCTGACCGCCATGATCAAGGCGCATGAGATTCAGGGCGTGCTGGCACTGAACCACGCGTTCAATCGGGTCGGCCTCGATCACGTGCTGCTGGTGCGCGTCGCGAGCGCGGCGGTCGCAAGCGGGCTGCTCGGGGGCGACCGCGACACGATCATCGCGGCGTTATCGAACGCCTGGATCGACGGCGGGGCGCTCAGAACCTATCGCCATGCGCCGAACACGGGCTCGCGCAAGAGCTGGGCCGCCGGCGACGCGACGGCGCGGGGCGTTCGGCTTGCGCTTATCGCCGGGACGGGAGAGATGGGCTATCCGTCGGCGCTGACGGCCACACGCTGGGGGTTCCAGGACGTGCTGTTCGGGGATCGTCCAATCGAGCTCGAGCGTCCGCTCGCGTCCTATGTCATGGAAAACGTCCTGTTCAAGATCTCGTTCCCGGCCGAATGTCATGCCCAGACCGCGGTCGAGGCCGCGCTCGAGCTCCATGCCCAGGTCGCGGACCGGCTCGACGAGATCGAGACGGTGACGATCGAGACCCAGGAGCCCGGCATGCGGATCATCAACAAGACGGGTCCGCTGGCAAACCCCGCCGACCGCGACCACTGTCTGCAATACATGGTTGCGATCGCGCTGATTTTCGGGCGGCTGACAGCGGCGGACTACGAGCATGACGTCGCGAGCGACCCGCGCATCGATGCCCTGCGCGAACGGATGCAGGTCAGCGAGAACGACGACTTCAGTCGTGACTATCTCGATCCGGACAAGCGCGCGATCGGCAATGCGCTGCAGGTATTCTTCCGCGACGGCTCGAGCACGCCGAAAGTCGCGATCGATTATCCGATCGGCCACCGGCGCCGGCGTGCCGAAGGAATACCGAAACTGCAAGAAAAGTTTCACGCGAGCCTGTCAACTCGCTACGCGCCAGAGCGCGTAGAGCGAATCGAGCGAGCCTGCTCGGATCAGGCGGCGCTGGAGGCGATGCCCGTCACAGAGTTCATGGATCTGTGGACGTCATGAGTGCCGGCGCAAGATTTCGCAGCGAGGTCGGCCGCGACGAACCATTACTGATTCCGGGCACGATCAACGCGTATTCCGCGTTGCTTGCGGAGCGGGCCGGGTTCAGGTCCGTCTATGTTTCCGGCGCCGGGGTCGCCAACGCGTCATTCGGTTTGCCCGACCTCGGCATGACTTCCCTCAGCGACGTCGTCGAGGACGTGCGCCGGATCACGAGCGCAACCGAGCTGCCGACGCTGGTCGATGCCGATACGGGATTCGGCGGGGCCTTCAACATCGCGCGAACGGTGCGCGAAATGATTCGCGCCGGGGCGGCCGCGATGCATATCGAGGATCAACAGCTGGCCAAGCGCTGCGGGCACCGGCCGAACAAGGCCATCGTTTCGACCGGCGAAATGTGCGACCGGCTCAAGGCCGCGGTCGACGCACGGACCGACCAGGACTTCGTCGTCATGGCCCGGACCGATGCGTTCGCGCGCGAGGGGCTCGATGCCGCGATCGAGCGCTGTCACGCATATATCGAGGCCGGCGCCGATATGATCTTTGCCGAGGCGCTGACGTCGCTCGATCACTATGCCGCATTTTGCACCGCGCTCGACTTGCCCGTCCTTGCCAATATGACCGAGTTCGGTGTGACGCCGAACCTGACCGTCGACGAGCTCGCCGGTGCCGGCGTCCGGATGGTCCTGTATCCGTTGTCGGCGTTTCGCGCGATGAGCAAGGCCGCTAGCCAGGTCTACGAGACGATCCTCAGGGAAGGAACTCAACGGTCCGTGGTGGACTCCATGCAGACGCGCGAGGAACTCTACGGCGTGCTCGACTATCATGCCTACGAGCGCAAGCTCGATGCGCTTTTTGCCAGTGAATCAGAACAGGGAGACAGCGAAGAATGAGTGGAGAAGGCGCAGGTTCCGGATTGCGCGGTGTTTCCGCCGGAACCACCGCGATTGCAACCGTCGGTTCGGAGGGCACGGGCCTCAGGTACCGTGGCTACGACGTAGCGGAGCTCGCCGGGAATGCGAGCTTCGAGGAGGTGGCCTATCTGCTGCTTTACGGTGAGCTGCCGGGAGCGGCCGAGCTCGATGAGTATCAGGCGACGCTCAAACAAAAGCGCGGCTTGCCGGACGGGCTTTGTGAGGTGCTCGAGCGTATTCCGCGCGACGCTCACCCGATGGACGTGCTCCGAACGGGCTGCTCGTTGCTTGGTACGCTCGAGCCGGAGCAGGATTTCTCGCACCAGGTGGACATCGCCAACCGCCTGATTGCGACGCTGCCGGCAATGTTGCTTTACTGGCATCACTACTCGACGGGCGGCAAACGGATCGAAACCGAAACCGACGAGCCCGGCACGGCGGGGCACTTTCTGCATCTGCTGCATCAGACCTCACCGAGCGCGCAGCATGCGCGCGCACTCGATGCCTCGCTGATCCTGTATGCCGAGCATGAATTCAATGCCTCGACCTTTACCGCGCGGGTTTGCGCCGCGACCTTGTCGGATATCTACTCGGCTGTCACGGGTGCGATTGGCACGCTGCGTGGACCGCTGCACGGTGGCGCCAACGAAGCTGCAATGGAGCTCATCGAGCAATTCGACTCGCCGGAAACTGCCGAGCGCGAAGTGCGCGCCATGCTCGAGCGCAAGGAGAAAGTCATGGGTTTCGGGCATGCCGTCTACCGCAAGTCCGATCCGCGCAATCCCGTGATCAAGGCCTGGGCGGCGAAGCTGGCGGCGACCGACAGCGACCGCAATCTGTATGCGGTCGCCGAGGCGATCGAAAAGCTGCTCTGGGACGAGAAGAAGCTCTTCCCCAATCTCGACTTTTACAGCGCGCCGGCGTATCGGAGTCTCGGTATTCCGACGTCGCTGTTCACGCCGATTTTCGTCTGCTCACGCGTCACGGGTTGGTCGGCGCATATCTTCGAGCAGCGGGCCAACAACAAGCTGATCCGGCCGACGGCAGATTACATCGGCCCCGAAGCCAGGCCGTTCCCCGGTAGCGCTGAGGTCGCATAGCGCGGACACCGCAAGTCGATCGGGCTCCCGGGGAAGCAATGAGGTCATACCAGGACGTCTATTCGAAATCGCTCAGCGACCCCGAAAATTTCTGGGCCGATGCGGCTGAGGCGATCGACTGGGTAACGCCCTTCAGCCGGGTGCTGGACAATTCCGCAGCGCCTTTCGCGCGCTGGTTCGGTGGTGGCACGCTCAATACCTGCCACAACTGTATCGATCGGCACGTCGATGCGGGGCGCGGCGACCGGCTTGCGCTGATTTACGACAGCCCGGTTACGAGCACGGTCGAACGCTACAGCTATCTGGAACTCAAGGCCGAGGTCGAGCGGTTGGCCGGCGCTCTCGCGAGTCTCGGTGTCGCGCGCGGCGATACGGTCGTCATCTATATGCCTATGGTGCCGCAAGCCGTTTTCGCCATGCTCGCGTGTGCCCGGCTCGGCGCGGTGCACTCGGTGGTCTTCGGCGGCTTCGCCGCGCCGGAGCTTGCGGCCCGTATCGACGATTGCCGGCCGAAGGTCGTGCTGTCGGCGTCCTGCGGGATCGAGGTCGGGCGGATCGTGGCTTACAAGCCGCTGCTCGACGAGGCGCTCGCGCGTGCCGATCACCTGCCGGGGCGTTGCGTCATCCTGCAACGCGAGACTGAGCCCGCCGAGCTCGTGGCCGGCCGGGATCTCGACTGGAACGACTGGGTCGCGGCCGCGCAGCCCCATGACTGGGTTCCGGTCGAGGCAACCGATCCGCTTTATATCCTCTACACGTCCGGCACGACGGGGCGGCCCAAAGGTGTCGTGCGGGACAATGGCGGTCATGCCGTCGCGCTGTCCTGGAGCATGCCGAACATCTATGGTGTCGAGCCCGGTGAAACCTACTGGGCCGCCTCCGATATCGGCTGGGTCGTCGGGCATTCGTACATCGTTTACGGTCCGCTTTTGAACGGTAACGCCACCGTACTCTACGAAGGCAAGCCGGTCGGCACGCCGGACGCCGGGGCATTCTGGCGCGTGGTCGCAGAGCACGACGTCGGGACCATGTTCACGGCGCCGACGGCGCTGCGTGCGATCAAGCGCGAAGACCCGCGAGCGGAGCAGCTCCGGGCGCATGACGTCAGCGGCCTCAGGGCGCTGTTTCTTGCCGGCGAGCGAACCGACCCGGCGACCCTGCAGTGGGCTCGTGAGCAACTCGGCGTGCCGGTCATCGATCACTGGTGGCAGACCGAGACGGGCTGGGCTATCACGGCCTCCTGTCTCGGTCTCGAGCCGCACGATGTCCGCGATGGTGCTGGGGGACGACCCGTGCCCGGATTCGACGTGCGCGTGCTCGACGAAGCCGGTGCTGAAATCGGCAGCGATTCCGCGGGCGCGCTCGCGGTCAGGTTGCCGCTGCCGCCGGGAACTTTCCGTGGACTCTGGGGGGCCGAGGCGCAGTGCCGGCAGACTTACTACGCGGACTATCCGGGCTATTACCGGACGGCTGATGCCGGCTACGTCGACTCCGACGGCTTCGTGTTCGTGATGTCGCGCACCGACGATGTGATCAACACCGCCGGTCACAGATTGTCGACCGGTCAGATGGAAGAGGTCTTGTCGGCCTTGCCCGATGTTGCCGAGTGTGCCGTCTGCGGCGTGGCCGATGATCTCAAGGGAGAGTTGCCGCTCGGTTTCATCGTGCTCAACAGCGGCTGCGAAAGGTCGTATGCAGACGTGGCCGCGGCCGCCGTCGCTGCCGTGCGCGCGGAAATTGGTCCGGTTGCCGCATTCAAACGCGTCGTCGTCGTCGAGCGCTTGCCCAAGACTCGCTCCGGAAAAGTGTTGCGGGGCGTAATGCGCAAGATCGCCAACGGAGAGGCGTGGACAGTGCCTGCAACGATTGACGATCCCGACATTCTCGACGAGATCAGCTCTGTTCTGAAGAGCCCCGCAGGCACGCGCTAGCACTCGGCGCAAGGCCGAATCAGGCCGTTGTCCCGTAGGCAGGAGCCCTCTGCCTTTGCGACATAATTCGAATTCGCCGGCATTCTGTTAAGTCGCACGTCTTTGATTTGCGACAACGGAAAAATTCCTGAGCTTCATCTGAACGATTTGCGCTTCAGATCACATTCCAACCAGAGCGATTCGGAAACACTTGCCGGCCGGTGGTTATGTGTGATTGCACGTCCACCGCAGAGGCCAGGGATGCCTCTGGAGATTTCGGCACACAGGAACCTAAGGAGGAGTCAGTGTTCAGAAACACTCTCGCTGTCGTTCTTTTACTTTGCGGCGCCTCCTTATGTCTGCCGGCGGCGGCGCAGGACAATACACAGGAGGAGATGCGCAGCCTCGACGAGCAGGTCCAGGAAATCAAGACGGACGGGCTGACGATTGCCCGCGATCTGGCTCTCCTCGAAGAGCGACTCCTGTATCCGTCAAACACGCAGCTCTCGGTCTTTGTCGAGATGGGGGGCGATGACGACTTCCGGCTCGATGCCGTCAGGATCGAGATCGACGGCAACGCCGTCGCACACCATATATACAGCTTCAAGGAACTCGAGGCGTTGCAGAACGGAGGTGTGCAGCGCGTCTTTACCGGCAACGTCACCTCGGGTGCACACGAGCTAAAGGTCGCCGTGAACGGCAAGCTCGCCAACGGCGAAGACTTCGAGAGCGTCGACTCGTTTGCATTCTCCAAGGGCGTGGACCCGCACCTGCTCGGGCTCACGCTCGA
>DATCZB010000101.1:0-2021 GCA_036526155.1 Gammaproteobacteria bacterium | reverse complement strand
GCGCATCGCGCGCCTGTCGCCGCCACCGACGCCGGAGGCGCGGGAAGCCTACGGTTCCCGTCTGGATCTGGAGCTCGACGTGATCTGCCGCATGGGTTTCGAAGGCTACTTCCTGATCGTCGCGGACTTCATCGAATGGGCTCGCGTCAACGAGATTCCGGTCGGGCCCGGGCGCGGCTCGGGCGCCGGCTCGCTGGTCGCCTACGCGCTCGGCATCACCGATCTCGATCCGATCGAGCACGACCTCCTGTTCGAGCGGTTCCTGAATCCCGAGCGCGTCTCGCTACCGGATTTCGATATCGATTTCTGCATCGAAGGGCGCGATCGCGTCATTGACTACGTCAGCCGCCGTTATGGTCGCGACCGGGTCTCTCAGATCATCACCTTCGGCACGATGGCGGCCAAGGCCGTGGTCCGCGACGTCGGCCGCGTGCTCGGGCATCCGTATGGCTACGTCGACCGGATCGCCAAGCTGATTCCGTTCGAGATCGGGATCACGCTGGACAAGGCACTCAACGACGACGAAGAGCTCAAGACGCTCTATGCGACGGAAGAAGAGGTCCGGACGCTGATCAACCTGGCGCGGCAGCTCGAGGGGCTGGCGCGCAACGCCGGCACCCACGCCGGCGGCGTCGTCATCGCGCCGCGCGAGCTGACCGAGTTCATGCCGCTGTATTCGGATCCGGACAGCGCGTCGCTGACCCAGCTCGACAAGGACGATCTCGAGGCGATCGGCCTGGTCAAGTTCGACTTTCTCGGCCTCAAGACGCTGACGATCATCGACAAGGCGGTCCGGGCGATCAATGCCGCAAGGGAAGCCGCGGGCGAGCCGCCAATCGACATCTCGGCGCTGCCCGTCGACGATGAGCAGACCTACGCGCTGCTCCGCCGCTGCGACACGACGGCCGTGTTCCAGCTCGAGTCACGCGGGATGAAAGACCTCGTCAAGCGGCTCCGGCCTGATTCCTTCGACGATCTGGTCGCCATTCTCGCCCTGTTTCGGCCGGGCCCGTTGCAGTCCGGCATGGTCGACGAATTCATCGATCGCAAACACGGGCGCAACACGGCACCGATCGACTATCTGCACCCGTCGCTCGAGCCTATCCTCAAGCCGACCTACGGCGTCATTCTCTACCAGGAACAGGTCATGCAGGTGGCGCAGGTGCTGGCGGGTTACTCGCTCGGCGGCGCGGATCTGTTACGTCGCGCCATGGGCAAGAAGAAGCCCGAAGAGATGGCCAAACAGCGCGAGGTCTTTCTGCAGGGGGCCGAAGCCTGCGGCGTGCAGCTCGGCCGTGCCGCAACGATCTTCGATCTCATGGAAAAATTCGCCGGCTACGGCTTCAACAAGTCGCACTCGGCCGCCTACGCGCTGCTTGCCTATCAGACCGCCTGGCTCAAGGCGCATTATCCGGAAGCGTTCATGGCTGCCGTGATGACGGCTGACATGGACAACACGGATAAGCTCGTCATCCTCAAGGACGACTGCAAGAGCCTCGGCATCCGGATCGAGCCGCCGTCGATCAACGAGTCTTCGTTCGGGTTCACGGTCGGCGGTGAGAAGCGCGTCCTGTACGGCCTCGGCGCGATCAAGGGCGTAGGCCAGAGTGTCGTCGAGAGCCTGATTGCCGAGCGCGAGCGCGGCGGGCCCTACCAGGATCTGCTCGATCTTTGTCGGCGGGTCGATTCGCACAAGATCAATCGGCGTGTCCTCGAAGCGCTGACCTCGGCCGGAGCGCTCGATGCGCTCGGAGAGAATCGGGCGACGCTCATGGATGCCGTCCCGTCCACGCTGCGTCTGGCCGAGCATTCGGCCGAAGCCGAAGCGGCCGGGCAGGGCGCCCTGTTCGGCTCGAACGCCGTGGCGTCGGATCTCGAGATCGTGGTCGATCGCAAGCACGAGTGGTCCAAGCGCGAGAAACTCGATCGCGAGCGCGATAGCCTCGGCCTCTACCTGACAGGCCATCCGTTCGAAGACTACGCCAGGCATTGCGAGAACTTCTGCCATGGCTCGATCGCAA
>DATCZB010000100.1:0-3106 GCA_036526155.1 Gammaproteobacteria bacterium | reverse complement strand
GACGGCCGGCCGCGCAAGGGGCTGGCGCAGATCCCCAAGACCGGCTGGGTTTACATCCTCGATCGGGAGACGGGCGAGCCCCTGCTCGGCATCGAGGAAACGCCCGTGCCTCAGGAGCCACGGCAACTGACGTCTCCAACTCAGCCGATCCCGGTGGGTGACGCGATCGGTCCGCGCACAGTCGATATTCCGGTCGAGGGCTATGAGCTCGTTCACGAAGGGCAGATCTTCACGCCGTTCTGGAGCGACCCGATGCTTGCCAGGCGAGTCGGCGCCAACTGGCCGCCGAGCGCCTATGATCCGGGTTCTCAGACACTCTATGTCTGCGCCAACGACCGCACGTTCTTTTATAGCGTCGACGCTGACGAGACCGATGAGCCGACGACGGGAACGCGTTACATGGGTGGCTCGTTCGGCACTGCCGAGCTGCCGCCTTTCGGGCTGCTCGTTGCAATGGACATGCAAACCAACCGCGCCGTATGGCGTCAGCGCTGGGCGGATCGCTGCTTCAGCGGCGTGACGGTCACAGCAGGGGATCTGCTGTTCGTGGGACGTAACGATGGCCGCCTCACGGCGCTCGATTCGAGCAACGGCAAACGCCTCTGGGAGTTTCAAACGGGCGCCGGCATGAATGCGCCGGTGACCGTATTCGAGCATCGGGGTCAGCCCTACGTCGTGGCGCTGTCCGCCGGCAACCTTTTCGCCGGCACGCCCCGTGGCGACAGCGTCTGGCTGTTCGGCTTGTCGGGCACGCTGGAGCCGGCCGAGCCGGCCGCGGGTGCGCCGCTCGGCGCAGTCCCGGTGGTTCCGGTAGCTGACGCCGACGGCCCGGCGCTCTATGCGCAGGCGTGTGCCTTTTGTCACGGCGCCGACGGTGCGGGCGCCGAGAACGGAGCGGACTTGCGCCGCGTCGATTTCGCCGGACTGGATGCGGTCGCGCGCGTCGTCCGGGACGGCCGCGAACAAATGCCCGCGTTCGGCGCCATGTTGACGGATGATCAGGTCCGGGCGGTATCGGGCTACGTGCTCGAACTCGTCACGCGCTGACGGCAATCCCGATGCGCGGTCCGGTCTTCGAGACGTCTTGGCAGCCGGTAAACGACCGACGATCGGCCGACGATCGGCCGACGACCGGCCGCTACCGGAGTTCTAGCGCTCCGACGGGTCGGCCCCGTCGCGCGGCGCGCCGATGCCGGACGAGCCGACGAACAGCAGAGTCCCGTCGGGCAGGGTCAGGTTTCTGCCGTTCGCGCGCCGGCCGCCGTCGCGTGCCTGGTAGCCCGTGACCTCGATCTCGGTGCCGAGCGGCAAAGAGTCGCTGGTAAAGCCGCGACGAAACATCGAATTCGGTGCGCCGGCCTCGATTTCCCACACCTCGGTCGTGCCGTCTTCGAGCCTGACGTCGATCGTGATCCAGCTGTGCGGATTGATCCATTCGACTTTGGTGACGATGCCCGCGAGCTCCACGGGTTTCGAGGCATCGAACTCGGCCGAGAACGCATGATGCGCGATCGCACTGGCTGTCGACTGCATCAGCGCGGCACCCACAAGAACTGTCATTAATCTCTTTCGCATTTGACTCTCCCTATCCGCGCTCACCGCAGGCCATACGATCCCCGGAGCGTGTCTTCCATCGCACGATAATTGCCTTCGTGACAGGCGAATTCGTAGAGGTGCTCCGGAAACTCGTAGTTCGGATCGTCACCGACCCACGGCATCTCTAAAGTCCAGGGACGTGTCCAGACGGTCGGGTCCTCGACGGTGACTTCGTAGCTCAAGGTGTCCTCGTCGAGCCGCCGAAAGCGCTCGGTAATCCGCATGTTGTCCATGGGAAACTGAATCGGTGGACCCGAGCGGCCGGCGTCCATCCACTGCTTGGCATAGTTCGTCGTCTCGATTACGAGCGTGTCGCCTTCGAAACGGCCGCGTGAGCTGCCGTTCCAGAAGCGGATGTCCGCGTGCAGCGGCGGGCGATCGTCGAGCGCGATAATGCGCGCGTCGTGCATGCTCTCGTAGTGCAGGACGACGTGGTCGGGCGTCTGCAGAATCTGTGCCCCGTGGTTGTATGCCTGCCAGATTCTCGGCATCGGTCGCGCGACGCACCGTTCGTAAGCCGGTAGATCGAACCAGCTCCGGTAAGCGACCTGGGTAAACGGCGGGTCGCCGTACGTTCGCTCGGCCATTCCTGCCAGCCAGCCGTCGAGAATGGCCCGGCCGTTTTCCGTGAGCGGCGGCAGCTTCCCATTCTCCGGATCGGTAATCAGCGAGGTTCGCGCCAGCAGCTGCCCGGTTTCGTTCTCCGTCCAGAACGAGTTGTAGGCGGCCCCGAGCTGGCCCGGGTCAGGGTCGTGCACGTCGGATCGACGGCGAGCGAGCGCCGCCGCCTCGAGCTCTTCCAACTCCTCCGCGGAAAAGGACTCCTTGCCTTCCAGCGAATCGGGACGCTCGAGCGGCGTATTCGTCGCGAATGTATACACGCCCTGGAGATCGGGATCTCCCCAGGCCGTCATCCACTCGCTCGGCGCGTCGACCGTAGCTACAGGCGCACCGCTGCCGGCAGCGGGCGCCTCGACGGCCGTCGTCTCGCCGTCCATCTGACCGCATGCGGCAAGCGCAAGACTCGCGAGCGGCGTCAGGGCAACTGAATATCTCATGGCGATTCTCCGGAATCTTCGAGCAGATGCTCGTACATGAACTGCTCAGCGAATTCGACGCATTTGAACTCCAGGATCTCGGCGTTCTCCTCGATGCGTCGATAAAGCGGCATCGAGATCGTCCACGGACGCGTGAATACTTCCGGGTCTTCGATTGTCGCTTCGTACTGCAGGTGATACGGGCTGATCGGCGTATAGCGCTCGGTAACGACCAGCGCTTCGCTGTGAAAATTGCCGGCGCGGTCGAACCAGGTCTGCGGGACCTGATCCGTCACTGTAACGACGAGCGTGTCACCTTCGAAGCGCCCGATCGACCACCCCATCCACGACGCTACCGGGCTGCGCGGCTCGCGATCCATATGCACGATGCGAGTCGAATTCGCGTACTCGTAGACGATCAGGATCTGCGCCGGTGTCTGCACGATCTGAAACGGAAACGGCATATAGGTCGC
>DATCZB010000099.1:0-22954 GCA_036526155.1 Gammaproteobacteria bacterium | reverse complement strand
CGCGCAATGGGAGGCCATCAACGCGCTCGGTCAAAGCATCGATGCCGAGCTCAAGGCCGGCGACGTGCGACTGACGATCGGTGGCGAGCCGACCTTTGTCGCGACCGGGAACGTCGACGCAGCCGAGTGGAACACGGCGGCGACGGGGCCGACGAAGCGTCGCTACGCGGCTGATCTCATCCTGCGCATGCGCGATCGGTTCGCGCCCAACGGCATGCTTCACTTCGGCCAGGGCAAGTGGTACCCGGGCGAGCAGCTGCCGCGCTGGGCCTACAGTCTCTACTGGCGTCCCGACGATGCGCCGCTGTGGTCCGACGCCGCTCGGGTTGCGAGCGAGGATCCCAGTGAGGCAGCGACACCTGAAAATGCCGAGCGTCTGCTGCAGGGCATCGCCACGCGCGTAGGTGTCGAGCCCGACAATGTTGCGATAGCTTATGAGGACCCGTGGCATTTCCTCGAGCAGGAGCGCAAGCTCCCCGAGAACCTCGAGCCCGGCAACAACAAGCTCGATGACCCGATGGCCCGCGCGCGGCTGGCACGCGTCTTCGAACGCGGTCTCGACCAGCCTGTCGGGTTCGTGCTGCCGTTGCAGCGCTGGAACGCCAGGGATGGAGCGCGACGCTGGGTCAGTGAGCGCTGGACTACGCGCGCGAAGAAGCTGTTCCTCGTTCCTGGCGACTCGCCGGTGGGCTACCGTTTGCCGCTGCCCTCGCTGCCGCATATCGAGCCCACCGACTATCCCCACATCATTCCCGCCGACCCGACGGCGGAGCGGCCCGAGCTGCCGGCGGCCGATCCGCAGCGGCAACCCTATCTCCGCCAGCAGATTGCCGATGACGCGGCGCAAACCGTGGTTGGACAATCCACGGGTCTGGACAGCCGCGGGGTCGCGCGCTCGGCGCTCGCGGTCGAGCCCCGCAACGGACAAATCTATGTCTTCATGCCGCCCGTGGCCGAAGTCGAGGACTACCTCGATCTCGTCGCGGCGATCGAGGACACGTCGGCCGAGCTCAAGCTGCCGGTCCGACTCGAAGGTTACGAGCCCCCGCCGGATCCGCGCCTCAACGTGCTCAGGGTCACGCCCGATCCCGGCGTGATCGAGGTCAATGTCCAGCCGGCACAGGGCTGGGACGAGATGATCGCGATCACCGAGGGCCTGTACGAGGATGCGCATCAGTGCCGGCTCGGGACCGAGAAGTTCATGCTCGATGGACGGCATACCGGGACGGGTGGTGGCAACCACGTCGTGCTTGGCGGCCGCAAACCGGCCGACAGCCCATTCCTGCGGCGCCCCGATCTGCTCGGCAGTCTGCTGACCTATTGGCAGCATCATCCGTCGCTGTCCTATTTGTTCTCGGGTCTTTTTATCGGCCCGACGAGCCAGGCACCACGCATCGACGAGGCGCGCCACGACTCCATTTACGAGCTCGAGCTGGCGCTGGAACAGCTTCAGACGGGTGAGGAGGTGACCGCGCCCTGGCTCGTCGATCGGCTGTTCCGCAACCTTCTGGTCGACGTTACGGGCAACACGCATCGAGCCGAGATCTGCATCGACAAGCTCTACTCGCCCGATGGTCCTGCCGGGCGGCTGGGCCTCGTCGAGTTTCGCGCCTTCGAGATGCCGCCGCATCCGAGGATGAGCCTGGTCCAGCAGCAGCTGCTGCTGGCGCTGGTCGCCAGATTCTGGCGCGAGCCTTACAGCGGGCGGCTGGTTCGCTGGGGGACACGCCTGCACGACCGTTTCATGCTGCCCCATTTCGTCTGGCAGGATTTCCGGGAAGTCATCGCTGACATGCGCGCGCATGGTTATCCGCTCGAAGCCGACTGGTTCGCGCCGCATTTCGAGTTCCGTTTTCCGCGTTACGGGGGCGTCGAATACGATGGCATCGAGATCGAGCTCAGGCAGGCACTCGAGCCCTGGCACGTGCTCGGTGAGCAAGGCGCGGTCGGGGGCACGGTTCGCTACGTCGATTCCTCGGTCGAGCGGCTGCAGGTCAGGGTGCGCGGCCTGAATGGCGATCGCTTCGAGCTTGGCTGCAACGGGTTCAGGGTGCCGCTCGCTCCGACCGAGCGCGCCGATGAGTTCGTTGCCGGCGTCCGCTTCAGGGCCTGGCAGCCGTCCGCGGCCCTGCATCCGACCATTCCTGTCGATGCGCCACTCGTCTTCGATCTCTATGACAGCTGGTCGCAGCGCGCCGTGGCGGGCTGCACCTATCACGTTGCGCACCCCGGCGGCAGAAACTTCGAAGTGTTTCCCGTCAACAGCTACGAGGCCGAAAGCCGTCGTCTGGCGCGGTTCTTCCCTACCGGTCACACGCCCGGCGAAGCGTCGCCGCCGAGTTCGCTCGCGCAACCCGAGTTTCCGTTCACGCTCGATCTGCGTTGGTCGCATTGAGACGCAATCGAGGTTTCATGACTGTCCTTTCGGGCCGGACAGTCGCTAGCATACTTAGATGAGCGCACCCAGCGACGTTTTCGATCCCGCCACTCCCGTCGCGAGCCTGCTCGCGTCGTACTCGGCTCCGGAGGGCTGCTACGACGAACTGATGGAACCCGATGGCGGCGTTCGCCAGGCCTGGCAACCGATTCTCGATGCCTTCGCCCGCATGACGCCCGACGAGCGCAAAGCAACTCGGGAAATGGCCGAGCGACTGATCCGGCAGAACGGCGTGACATTCCTTGCGACCGACGACGAAGGCAGCCAGGTCCGGCCGTGGCATCTCGACATGCTGCCCATGCTGATCTCTGCGGCGGAGTGGCAGACGCTCGAAGCCGGCCTGATCCAGCGTGCCCGCCTGCTGAACGAGTTGCTGGTCGATCTCTACGGGCCACAGCGCGTCCTCGCGGATCGAGTGCTGCCGCCGAGCATCGTTTTCGGCAACCGGCAGTTTCTCAGACCGTGCGTAGGCCTCAACGTCGAGGACGGCATGCATCTGCAGTTCGCGGCATTCGATGTCGCCCGCTCACCCGATGGTCGCTGGTGGGTCCTGAGCGATCGCAGCGAGGCGCCGTCCGGTGCCGGCTTCGCGCTGGAGAACCGGGTTGTCACCTCGCGGTGTCTGCCGGAGCTTTTTGCCGGTCAGCATGTCCGCCGCCAGGCGAGCTTCTTCAGAGCCTTCAGCGACCAGTTTCTGAGCCAGTCGAATCGCGATGATCCGCTGGCCGTTTATCTGACGCGTGGACCGTCGAAGAGCACTTACTTCGAGCAAGCTTATCTTGCGCGTTATCTCGGCTATAACGTCGTTGAGGGGTCGGATCTGACCGTTCGCGATGACCGCGTTTTCGTGAAGACAGTCGCCGGTCTCAAGCCAGTCGATCTCATCCTGCGCACGATTCGCTCGGAAATGTGCGATCCGCTCGAGCTGCGGACCGACTCGCTGATTGGAGTACCGGGGCTGTTGCAGGCGGCTCGATCGGGATCCGTGACGATTGCCAATGCGCTCGGGGCGGGGCTCGTCGAAAGCGACGCGTTCCTGAGCTTTCTCGGCAATCTCAGCCGATACTACTTCAACGAGGACCTGCTTCTGCCGAGCGTCGCCACCTGGTGGTGCGGTCAGGAGCGGGAGCGCGATTACGTGCTCGAGAATCTCGATCGATTGATCATCCGGCGCATATCCACGACCCGCAGCCTGCTGCTGGCCGGCAGGGACGGGCAGGTCGAAAACGAAGTGTCGAGGGCCGATCTCGACATGCTCGCGGCACAGATTCGCGAGGCCGGTCACGACTTCATCGGGCAGGAGCCACTGAATGCCTCGTCGAGTCCGGTGCTCGGCGGCGACGATTCCGTGCGCGCGGCGCAGATCGTCGTCCGCTTCTACGTCGCGGCCACGGCGAGCGGTTACCAGGTGATGCCCGGGGGTCTGACGCGAGTGGTCCCCGAGTCCAGCCGTTCCTATGTCGACAGCGAGTTGAGCAAGGACACCTGGGTGCTTTCGGACGAGCCCGTCGACAGTTTCAGTCTGCTGGCTGAGAGGCAGCGCGAGGGCAGGCTTCGGCGCTCCGGTCGTGATCTGCCCTCACGCGCGGCCGACAATCTGTTCTGGCTCGGCCGTTATGCCGAGCGTGGCGAGGCTGCGGTGCGTTTGTTGCGAAGCCTCGTGATTCGACTCGAGGGTGAGGTCGGCGACACGCGGCGCCCGGTCTCGCTCGATCGCATCGTCTCGCTGCTCGCCGCCAACAAGCACATGCCGGCCCGCCGCGCCCGGCGTGTCTCGCAGCTGGGCCGCGATGCCGTGCAAAGAGAGCTTTGGTCGATTCTGTTCGATGCCGATTCTCGCGATGGCCTGGCAACGGTGCTCGGTAACGTGCAGAGGACGGCCGAAATCGTTCGTGAGCGTCTGTCTTTCGATGCGTACCAGATCCTGAGCGAGCTCACCGATGCGCCGCGAAGCTATCGTTTCGGGATCCGCCGCGACATCGAAACCGCCCTGCAGCTGCTCAATCAGCTAACCCGCTTTCTTGCGGCTTTCAGCGGCATGGCGATGGAGAATATGACGCGCAGCTACGGGTGGCGCTTTCTCGATATGGGGCGCCGTATCGAGCGCGTGCGGACGATGACTTTGCTCGTTCAGCAGCTCGTCGTGCCTGGCAATCCGGAGCAGGACGGTGGCCTCGATCTCTTGCTGGAGCTTGCCGACAGCAAGATGACGTATCGCGGTCGTTATCACTCCCGGCCGCAAATCACGCGAGTCCTCGACCTCGTTCTCGCCGACGACACCAATCCGCGCTCCGTGCTGTTCCAGGCGCGGACGATCGACCAGCATCTCGCCGATCTGCCGCACGTCGATCTCGAAGGCATGATGACGCCGGAGCAGCGGCTCGTGCGGCAATTGATCGGCAACCTCGAGCTGACGGAAATGGAGGACGTAGCCGAGAGCGTCAGCGTGCGCGGCACGCGGGCGAAACTGGACCGGCTCCTGAAGCGGGTCGAGAGTGCGATCGGCGAGATGTCCGATCTGATTACACATCGTTACTTCAGTCATTCCAGGGCGACGCGCGTTTCGGGGAGCCCGCGGTCCGGAATCGACGCATGATCTACGATGTTCGGCACCGTACCGAAATCAGTTACGAGCAGCAGGTGACCGAGGCGCATCATGTCCTTCACCTGATGCCGCGAAGCTTCGATCGACAAACCAGAATTTCGGCAAGCCTGACCGCGCGGCCCGAGCCGTCTCAGCTTACGGCCAACGAAGACTACTTCGGGAACGTGACGCACCATCTGTTGCTGCAGGAACCGCACAGCAAGCTCGTCATCGATTCGTTCTCGCGCGTCGACGTGCGCCCGCGCACCGAGCCGCTCGATCTGGTTGCAAGTCCGGCTTCGGGCGATATCGCCTCGATGCTTGCCAATGCCGAGGGCAGTGCGATCGCTGTGCAGCAGTACACGTTTGATTCGCCTCAGGTCGTGCATGGCAACTCCGTCCGTGAATACGCGGCGCCCAGCTTTGCGGCAGGCCGCCCGGTGCTGGTTCTGGCCATGGAGCTCACCGAGCGGATTTTCGATGACTTCGAATATGAGGGCGGTGTCTCGGACGTGTCGACGCCGGTTACCAGAGTGCTCGAAATGCGTCGTGGTGTCTGCCAGGATTTCGCTCACCTGCAGATAGCCTGTCTGCGCAGCTTCGGGCTGGCCGCGCGTTACGTCAGCGGTTACCTGCTGACGCATCCGCCGCCGGGGCAGCCCAGGCTGGTTGGTGCCGATGCCTCACACGCCTGGGTCTCGGTCTGGGCCGGCGAGCTCGGCTGGGTCGATTTCGATCCGACGAATCGACTCATGCCTGCGGATGAGCACATTACGGTCGGCTGGGGGCGCGACTATTCGGATGTGAGCCCGACGAACGGCTTCATCGTCGGGGGTGGCCACCACGAGGTCAGTGTTGCAGTGGACGTCGCCCCGGTCGAGACGAATCAGGCCGCGGAGTAACGCGACAGAAAGAACGTCTCGTCGATGGCTTCGCTGAGCTCTATGAGCCTCAGCTGGACCTGATCCAGGTACTCGTGCATGCCGAAGCCGATGATGCGTTCGATGTCCCAGGCGGCAAGCTCCGACAGGCCGTCGAGAGCGGCCGGTGCGAAATTTACGCGCTCGAGATCCGCATTTTGCAGCAAGCCCTCGACCGCATGACCAATCTGCCATGCGCAATGCGTGACCGAGCGCGGAAACCTAAGATCGAGCAGAATGAAGCTTGCGACGGTGCGAGGGGTCATCTCGTGCGGATAAACGCGGCGATAGCCGTGATAGGCCGATGCTGACCGCAGCACCGCGTTCCACTGCGCGACGTCTATCGGCTTGCCGACGTCTTCGTGTTGCGGCAGCAGCGAGTGGTACTTGATGTCGACGAGTCGCGTGGTCTGATCGCAAAGCTCTATGAACGTACCGAGGCGATAGAACGACCATATCTGGTCGCGATACAGCGTACCGTTGACGATGCCGTAATGCAGTTGGCAGCCTTCCTTGATTCGCGCGCAGAGGCGCGACAAGTCGTTGAGATTGACATGGCGTCGGTTCAGGCTCGCGACCCAGTTGTAAAAGACGTTGAGTTGAGTCCAGGTCTCGAGGCTGATCAGGTGCCGAATGCTGCGTGCATTCTCCCGCGCCGCGCGCACGCAGCAGCTGATCGAATTCGGGTTCTGGTCGTCGAGGATATAGAACCGCACGACGTTGGCGGCGTCCACGGTGCGGTAGCGCCCTGCAAATCGTTTTTCGTCCTGATGCAGTTGCAGGATCGGCAGCCAGTTACTTGCGCCCTGCTCGTCACGGGCAAACGTCTCATTGACATCGAGGATCCGCGCCAGATTCTCGGCGCGCTCGATATAGCGAGCGATCCACAGGCTGTTCTCTGCGAAGCGTGAAAGTAAGCTATTCAAGGACCCAGGTGTCCTTCGTCCCGCCGCCCTGCGACGAGTTGACCACCAACGAGCCCTTGCGCAGCGCGACGCGCGTCAGCCCGCCGGGCAGGACCCAGCTTTCCTTGCCGGTGAGAATGTATGGCCTCAGGTCTACGTGTCGGGGCTCGATTCCGCCGTCGACGAGAGTCGGGCATACGGAAAGACCGACAACAGGCTGACTGATGTAGTTCTCGGGCCTGGCCTCGATGCGCTTTCGCGCTTCCTCGATCTCGGCTTTGCTCGCACGGGGTCCGACGACCACACCATAGCCTCCGGATTCGCCAACGGGTTTTACGACGAGTTCCTCCATGTGATCCAGCGTGTAGGCCAGACCTTCCGGTTCCCGGCAAAGATGGGTCTCGACGTTGTCGAGAATGGCGTCTTCCGCCAGGTAGTAGCGGATGATTCGCGGCATGTAGGCGTACAGCGCCTTGTCGTCGGCAACGCCGGTGCCGACGGCGTTGGCGAGCGCGACGCGCCCATTCGCATAGACTTCAAAGATCCCCTTGACGCCGAGCATGCTCTCGGGATTGAACTGAGCGGGGTCGAGAAAGTCGTCGTCGATGCGCCGGTAAATAACGTCGACGCGTTTCAGGCCGCTCGTCGTCTTCATCTGCACGAATCCATCCTCGACGACGAGGTCGCGACCCTCCACGAGCGGGACTCCCATCTCGCGGGCGAGGAAGACATGCTCGAAATAGGCTGAATTGAAGACGCCAGGTGAAAGCAGGACGATGCGCGGCTGCTCGACGCCGGCGGGCGCAATTTCAGCGAGCGCCTGGCGAAGCTTCATGCCGTAGTTCGAGACCTGCCGGATGCCAATCCGGTCCGCAAGGTCCGGGAAGGCGCGAAGCATCAGGTGACGATTCTCGACGACGTAGGAGACGCCGGAGGGCGTTCTCGCGTTGTCTTCGAGCACCTTGAAGCGTCCGTCGGTGTCGCGGACGAGATCGATTCCGGCGATGGCTACGTAGGTGCCATGGGGCAGGTCCATGCCCTGCATCTCGCTGCGGTAGTTGGCGTTGCCCAGCACGAGGTCGGCGGGCACGATGCCGTCCCTGATGATCTTCCGCTCGTGATAGACGTCCTCGATGAATCTGTTGATCGCCGTCACTCGCTGGATGCACCCCGCCTCGACGGTGCTCCAGTCGTCGGCGGAGATCACGCGCGGAATGACGTCGAACGGCAGGACGCGATCGATCGCGTCCCGTTCCGAGTACACGGTAAATGTAATTCCGAGGTTGAAAAGCTCGCGGTCGGTCGCCTTGGCGCGGCGCTTCAATGTGGTGGAGCGCATTCGGCCGAGTCGGGAGCGGATCAGTTCCGTGGCCGTCAGCGGTTCTGCGCCGGGTGCGCCGAACATCTCGCAGAAGTAACCGTTCGGGTCGTAATCGCCGAAGATATCGGATGACGCTTGGTTCATGCCTTGCTGCGGTCTTTCGTAGCCTGAGTCCGTGGTCTTTGCGGTTTGCTGCCGCCAGTCCTGCGGCGACCGTTTCGCGCGATCATAGCAGAACGTCATACTCGTCCCTGGCGACTTCTCGCGCCATGATGGTGGGCCGACGGCTCGGTCTGGCGCCTTCCAGGCTGGGCGCAAGCCGGAAGAGCGAGGAGAATTCCAATCCTGGATCACGGGCGTTTATGAGACGTGTCTGACGAATCGGCACTTTCCATCAAGAGCGAGCGCACACGCGAAGGTCTGCTGGCGGCGCTCGTCTCGTATTCGCTTTGGGGGGTCCTGCCGATTTACTTCAAGGTTGTCGGGGCGGTGCCTGCTACCGAGGTGCTCGTGCACCGCGTCTTGTGGGCCGTGCCTTTTGGTCTGCCCATCGTCCTGTTGCGCAGGCAATGGCCCGACGTCGTTCGGGCGCTGCGAACGCCGGGGATGCTCGGGTTGCTCTCGGCTGCGGCGGTGCTCATCGCGATCAACTGGCTCACCTATATCTGGGCCGTTCAGAACGAACGCGTTTTTCAGGCCAGTCTCGGGTACTACATCAATCCGTTGATGTATGTGCTCGTCGGCGTGGCCGCCTTCGGCGACCGGCTGAGCCGCTGGCAGGCGGGCGCCGTCTGGCTTGCTGCTGCAGGCGTCGCCGTCCTTACCCTCAGCGGCGGCGAATTTCCTCTGGTTTCGCTGACGCTCGCGGTCACGTTTACGATCTACGGCACGATACGCAGCCGCGTCGCAATCGGAGGCATGCCGGGGCTTTTTGTCGAGACGCTCGTGCTGCTGCCCGGGGCGGTCGTGTATCTCGGCTGGCTTGCGAGCGAAGGCCGAGCCGTCTTCCTGTCGGGCGACCTCAGCGTCGCGGGCCTTCTCATGCTGGCCGGTCCATTCACGGTGCTGCCCCTGCTTTGCTTCGCGCTCGCAGCACGCCGCCTGACGCTGTCGGCAATCGGTATTCTTCAGTTCATTGCGCCGACGCTGCAGTTTCTCGTGGGCCTGGCTTATGGCGAGAGGCTGACCGGCGCACACATGGTCTGTTTTGCCCTGATCTGGATTGCCGTGTCGCTGTTCAGCTGGGACGCCTGGCGGTTAGCGAGATCGACAGCGGGTTTGGCGGATCCCTGAGAACCTGCTCACAGCAATTCGAGCCTTGGCTGCTTAATGTCAGCATGTGTCAGAACCCCATGCACAAAGGGCCCTGAAGCCCCGGGAATCGAGCTTTGCTACGGCCTATGTTGCCGCCGGCAGCCCGGCGGAACTCTGTCAGCTGGCGGTGGACTTGCGGCATCGTGGCCCGGTTCCGCTCGGTGAGGCGCTGCTTGCCGCGGGTGTCATTACGGAGGCGCAGCTCGAGCAAGCGCTCGAGGCGCAGCAGGCGAATCCGTCGTTGCTGCTGGGCGCCGTTCTGCGGCGTCACGGCGTAGCCGAGGAAGCGATTCGGGCGGGAATCGCCTTCCACCTCGGCGTGCCCGCCGTCAATCTGCATAACTGGAAGCTCGAGCCCGTCGTGTTGTCGCAGCTGCCGGCAACCGTAGCGCGTAAGTATCGGATGCTGCCGATCTGGCAGGAAGGCAACTCACTCTACGTCGCGATGAGCGATATCCTCGATCACGACGCCCGGGATGCCGCTGGGGTCAACACGCCGTTGACCGTCGAGCCGGTCTACGCGCCGGACACCGAAATTCAGTGGATGCTGGACCGGTACTACCTTGCCGGCGTGACGACGCCCGTCAGCGACGAAGACCTCGAGCGCAACATCGAGCGCTACGCGGAAGATGTGCATGCCGCGCTGTCCGATCCCGCCGCCGTGACCGACAACGTCATCGTCCGTCTCGCCGATCAGATCATTGCCGAAGCGTATCGGGAGCGTGCATCGGACATTCACATCGAGCCCCTCGCCGGCCAGGGCAAAACGCTCGTGCGCGTGCGAATCGACGGCGAGATGTTCGTGCGTCGCAGCATCCCCACAGCCTATCGGGATGCGCTCGTGTCGCGGTTCAAGGTCATGGCCAATCTGAATCTGGCTCAGCACCGCATTCCGCAGGACGGCAAGATCCTGTTTCGCAAGACGGGCGGCGAGCCGATCGAGCTGCGGGTCGCCGTGCTGCCGACGGCGGGTGGTGTCGAGGACGTGGTGCTCCGGATTCTGGACAACGCCTCGGCGCTCAAGCTGTCAGAGCTCGGTCTTGCGGGTTCCGCCGAGGACGAATTGCGCCGGCTGATCGAGCAGCCCTATGGCATCCTGCTCGTCTGCGGTCCGACGGGTTCCGGCAAGACGACGACGCTGCATGCCGTGCTGCATCACCTCAATGACGGCAGCCGGAAAATCTGGACGGTCGAGAATCCCGTCGAGATTACGCAGCCGGGCCTGCGTCAGGTCCAGGTCAATCCTGCG
The DNA here is from genome assembly GCA_036526155.1 of Gammaproteobacteria bacterium. Classification (GTDB taxonomy): domain Bacteria; phylum Pseudomonadota; class Gammaproteobacteria; order Steroidobacterales; family Rariloculaceae; genus DATCZB01. The sequence goes on along the minus strand of DATCZB010000099.1, from coordinate 12,224 downwards.
GCCGGGCTGACATTTTCTCGTGCGCTGCGAGCCTTCCTGCGCGCCGATCCGGACGTCATCATGATCGGCGAGATCAGGGACGCCGAGACGGCCAACGCAGCCCTCGAGGCGTCGCTGACCGGTCATCTCGTCCTGTCCACGCTGCACACGAACAATGCGCCGGAGAGCGTGGTGCGACTGCTGCAGATGGGAATGAGCCCGGTCAATTTTGCCGACGCATTGCTCGGTATTCTCGCCCAGCGCCTCGTGCGCTGCCTGTGCCGGCGCTGCCGGGAGCCCGTCGATGCCGACGACAATGTTCTGGCCCGGCTGGCTCACGAGTGCGGTCTTGGAGACCATGGTCCCGATGCGGAGGGCCAGATCGCCGCCTGGCGCGAGACATACGGCAAGGACGGTCGAGTCACCCTGTATCAGCCGCGCGGCTGCACCCGTTGTGCGGGCACGGGCTACAAGGGACGCATCGGCTTGTTCGAGCTGCTGCCTGCGAGCGACGAGGTGAAGCGAATGATCATCGAAGCGGCTCCGGCTGCGGACCTGTTCGAGCTCGCGCTCGAGCAGGGCATGACCACTCTGAAGCAGGACGGCATCGACAAGATCCTCCAGGGCGTGACGGATCTGTCACAGGTGTTGGCTGTCAGCCGGCGCTGAGCATTGGTCGGCCCGTCGCCGCGTCACCTGGATTCACGAATCTTTCGCAGCCGACCTGTCGCGGCGAACCGCCATATAGATTCCGGCGAGCACGAATGCGGCGCCGACGACGTGATACGCATACAGCCGCTCGCCCAGGAACAGCATCGCCAGTGTCGCGCCGGATATCGGAATGATATTGACGAAGATGGCCGTACGGTTCGGACCGACTGCGCGAATCGCAAGATTCCAGCAGATGGTCGCGAGCAAAGTCGGAAAGATCGAGAGATACAGCATCGCTGCGACCACTTCCATGGTCAGACTGAACCCGCCAACAACGGCCGCCTCGGCCAGATAGACGGGCAGGGTCAGAACCGTTCCGGTGACGGCGATGAAGAACATCAGCACGAGGCCGTCCGGCGCATAGTCACGGCGCGGCAGCAGGACAGCGTAAGTCGACCAGCCGATCACGCCGAGCAGGAAGATAGGGTCGCCAATGTTGAGATCGAGCCCGAGCAGCACACCGAGATCGGCGCGGGCGACGATGACCAGGATGCCGAAAAAGGCACAGGCGATGCCCAGACGCTGCCGACCCAGCAGCGTGCTGCCGGCGATCGCCCAGGCGAGCAGCGCCGTGATCGCCGGCTGGCTCGCGTTGACCATGACGGCATTGGTCGCCGTCGTGTAGTAGACGGCAAGCACGGACATGGTGCTGCCGAAGATCATGAATGATCCGAGAAACACGAGTGACGGCGTGTGCCGCTTCAGATTTGGCCATTCGGCGGGCAGCCGACGCCAGACGATGGGCAGCAGAACCAGTGCCGCGATGATCCAGCGCGACCCTGAGAGCGCGATCGGCGGCACGCTCATGCTGACCGACCGAGTGACGGCCGGCGGGCTCGAGTAGATCACCATGCTGATCACGGCAAGCAGGTAGGCTGCTGTCGGGGAGACTTTCAAGCTTCGCGGTTATGACTGCTGGCTGCAGTATTCTCAGCCGGGACCAATGTCGGTGGTCCGGTTAGGCGGCGCTCGAAAAGGTCCCGCTGATCGGGCCGGGCTGGTTTGCAATCACCTGAGCTACCTGCAGCGGATTCTCTTCGGCGCCTCCGTCAGAGTCGGCGAGCCTCACGTTGACCTGGACTAACGCTTGTGACATTGGAATCTCCCGGCGCCTGATCTGGCGATACAGCGCCGGCTTTATACCATGCTTTGCGTGAGGGCCGACCGGTGAAGAGTGTCGCGCTGGTCAGCGCTCGAGGTCGCGCAATTCTTCGGCGTCGCCGGCGGAGTCATTGTTCCGTTCGCGTCGCTCGCCGATTGTCTTGATAAAGGTTGTGATCACGGCACCAATCACGCCAAGGACAACGATCGCGACGACCGTTTCGAAAGGATTCACTCGCTAGTCCCTCAAGCCGTCGATTTCACGCTGCAGGTTGAATTTCTTCGACGTGACGTACTTTTCCAGACGCTGCATGCGCCTGTCGAGCTCGCGGAACCGGTAGCGTACGCTGCGCAGCGTTGCATGCGGCTCCGATCGGACCCGGCGGCGCAATTCCGGGTCTTCCCGCCGACGCTCCCTGGTCTTGGGGGCGTCGGGCGCCTCGTCCAGCAGCAGGCCCAGGATGACGTAAATGATGGGCACGGTCGGAAAGAAAAAGAACCCGCCGAGCGCAACGCAGATTCTCGTCAGTTTGACGTCGAAGCCGAAGTAATCGGCGAGACCGGCGCACACACCGAAGAGCACGCCATTCTCGGAATCCCGGAGCAAGCGATTCCGTGAGTTTTTCCCGCTGTCGTCTCGCTGTCTGCGTCTCATCGTGTTTTCTGATCCTAAATCTCTTCGCGCCAGTTATCGGACCTCTCGTCGAGTATCGTCTCGAGCGCGTTGAGTCGGCTCTCCATTCGCTCAGTGCTCTCCCAAAGCTCTTCGAGCATCTGTTGCTCTTCTGCGCCGAGTCCCCGGGTCTGCTTCCATTTGGTCGTGTAGTGCAGAATGATGATGAGCGGCAGGACCACCGACATAAAGATGATGCTGAGTATGCCGGTTACGCCCATGGCTGAATTCCTGTATCGCTAAGCATCGTTGGTTCGAGCCGCAGTCATTCCGTTCTCTCAGTCCCGAGTTCCGGACGGTTTGCTGCTGCGCCGTGACTTCAACTCCTCGAGCTCGCGTTCCACGACTTCCTGCGACTCGAGATTCTTGATCTCCTGGGCGAGACCGCCGCGCTTGGTCCCGAGGTCATAAGACTCAACCTGCCCCTCGATATGATCCATCCTTCGCTCGAAGCTCTCAAATCGGATCAGCGCGTCGTCGATTCGGTAATCGTTGAGACGCTTACGGACCTCGAGGCGTTTGGTCACCGTGCTGTGGCGAGCCAGAATGGCCTGCTGGCGCACCTTGGCGTCCTTGAGCTTCTCCTCGAGCGAGGCGATGTCGTCGTTCAGTTTCTCGAGTCCCTCGCTGAGCGCGACCTGCTGGGCGCGCAGCGCATCGGCGGACTTCAGGGATGCCGCCTTTTCGGCCAGAGCCGCTTTGGCGAGGTCTTCCCTGCCTTTATCGAGTGCCAGCTCTGCCTTGCTCTCCCAGTCCCCGGCTTCGGCCTCGAGCCCGTCGAGCTTGCGCGTGATCTCTTTCCTGTCGGCGATCGCGCGTGCGGCCGTAGATCTGACTTCCACGAGCGTGTCTTCCATTTCCTGAATCATGAGCCGAATAATTTTCTCGGGATCCTCGGCCTTGTCGAGAATGGAATTCAGGTTCGAATTAACGATGTCGGTGAATCGCGAAAAGATGCCCATGGCTCCGTCCTCGGCGTAAATCTCGTCTGAAGTTATTGCAGCTACCGTGCCAATCGGCCCGATATTATTTAACTCATTGATTTGATTGTGTTTGGGCCGCACTCGGTGGGCGCAAGATTGACCGGCAGATTGGCATAAGCCCCAAGGAGTTAGTGAAAATCGCTAACAATTGGCGTATTTTTTAGTTATGGAGCCACGTAGAGCCGACACCGCGCTGATCGGGGAATCGCCGGCGTTTCTGGCGATGCTCGAGCATGTCTCGCAGGCTGCGAAGTTGCTCAAACCAGTCCTCGTCATCGGTGAGCGGGGTACGGGTAAAGAGCTGATCACAGCGCGGCTGCACTACCTGTCGGAGCGCTGGGAGCAGCAGCTGGTCAGGGTCAACTGCGCGGCTCTGACCGAGACGCTGCTCGAGTCGGAGCTGTTCGGGCACGAAGCCGGCGCCTTCACCGGCGCCACGAAAATGCACCAGGGCTGCTTCGAGCAGGCCGACGGCGGCACACTCGTGCTCGACGAGCTCGGCACGATCCCGCTGCGGATGCAGGAAAAGATCCTGCGGGTCATCGAGTATGGCGAATTCCAGCGCGTCGGTGGCTCCAGGACCCTGAACAGCGACGCCCGCATCGTCGGATCAACCAATGAAAACCTGCCGGCACTCGCGGCGCAGGGCAGATTTCGTTCGGACCTGCTCGACCGCCTGGCCTTCGACGTTATTCACGTGCCGCCGCTCAGGGCGCGCCCTGAAGATATCGAGGCGTTGGCTTATCACTTCGCGGTCAATGTCACGAGCGAGCTCAGGCGCCCGTTCTTTGCGGGCTTCACCGAAAGCGCGATGGCCGAGCTCAAGGCGCATCCGTGGCCAGGCAACGTCCGGGAGCTCAAGAACACGGTCGAGCGCAGCATTTACCGGGAGGAGGATCCGGACCAGCCCATCGATGCGCTGTTCTTCGATCCGTTTGCGTCGCCGTTTGCGCCCTCGGAGGGCCACCCCGCGGCGGTGACGCTGGCGTCGGGTTCCCAGGCAGCCTCGCCGCCGCCGGATTCGCTGCCGTCCGTTGCTGCGACTCCGAATCCGAAGCTCGAGCTGCCGATCGACTTCCGGGAGACGGTTGGCGAGTTCGAGCAGCAGCTCCTCGAGGCCGCGCTCGAGCGGGCGCAATTCAAACAGACCGCGGCAGCCGAGCTGCTGGGGCTCAGCTATCACCAGCTCAGGGGTTTGCTGAAGAAATACGGGCTGCCGAAGTAATTCGAGCACCCGACCCCGGGACGAGAACTGGCCTGCCCTGACGCACCGACAATAGGCCGATTTCACTAATTCTTGGGTAATTTAGCCAATCGTAGGCATGGAATCCGCTGCCGCGGAATCGATAACGCTATGAAATTACAGAAAATCAGTGGCTGGCACGATCCTCGCAATGGTTTCGGTCAGGTGAGAGAGTCTTGAGTGGAGCCATCGATGAAATTCCTGTTCTGGTTTCTGATGCTCGTGGCGGCCGCCTTTGTGCTGACCGCCATGATTCCGGTGCTGACATTAGGTCTGGCCCTGTTGATCTGTTTTGGCGGATTCTTTATCTGGCTGCTGCCAATCCTGATCATCGCCGTCTCGGACAAGACGACCGGCGGTGAGAAGCTCGCCTGGATCCTGGCAATCATCTTCCTGTCCTGGTTCGCCTGGATCTTTTACTTCCTGCTCGCGCCGATCAAGGAAAAGCCTTCCTACCGCCGCGAATACCGGTACGACTGATCGGCTGCGGGGATACCGATGAATACGAGTCGAATAGGCAGCATGGCATCGAAACTGATTGCCATTTTGTTGATTGTTATCTGCGTTGCGGTGGGTGCCGTCGGATTGATAGTGCCGATTATCCCGGGGCTTTTGTTTCTGGCGATCGCGCTCATGCTGATCGCCAGTTTCTTTCCCTCAGTAGACCGACGGCTGCGCAGAAATCGAACGCTGCGCAGTTTTCTCGAGAGTGCCGACGGCTTTGGCGATCTGAGCATCGTCAAAAAGATTCGGTACGGCGGCCTGCTTTGTCTGCGAGCATTCGTCGACGCAATCGCGGTGCTTGTCTGCGGCGTCTCGAAGCTCCTGAGTTGTGCCGCCGTCAAGTATCAGGCTTATCGCTGAGGCCTCTGTGCAAGGGGCTTTGTCGCGCGTTCGGGTCGATCAGCGTCCGCGCCGACCCGGGCCTCGCGTGTGCTGGGTCCGGAACGGCCGATTCTTGGCGCCTGAAATTCGTCGACCTTCCGGGGTCAGGCCCGTGCCGCGCGGCTGATAACTCGGCACGAGCTGGTGCTTGCCGTTGCCGATCAGGTCTTCGCGTCCCATCCGCTTCAGTGCTGCGCGCAGCATCGGCCAGTTGTTGGCATCGTGATACCGCAGGAACGCCTTGTGCAGGCGCCGCACCTTGAGGCCCTTTGGGATCCGGACGTCTTCGCTGTCGCGCGTTACGCGTCTGAGCGGATTCTTGCCTGAGTAATACATCGCCGTAGCGGTTGCCATCGGACCCGGCAGAAAGGCCTGCACCTGGTCGGCGCGGTAGCCGTTTTCCTTGAGCCAGAGTGCGAGCTCGAGCATGTCCTCGTCGGTCGTCCCGGGGTGCGCGGCAATGAAGTACGGAATCAGGTATTGCTCTTTGCCAGCCGCTTTCGAGTAGCGGTCGAAGAGCTTCTTGAAACGGTAATAGGTGCCGATGCCCGGCTTCATCATTTTCGACAGTGGCCCGTCGGAGATGGCCTCGGGCGCGATCTTGAGATAGCCGCCGGTGTGGTGCTGCGCCAGCGCCTTGATGTACTCGGGCGACTCGTTGGCGAGGTCATAGCGCACGCCCGACGCAATCAGCACTTTCTTGATCCCCGGCAGTTCGCGGGCGCGCTGGTAGAGCTCGATCAGCGGCTTGTGATCGGTATTCAGGTTGGGGCAAATGCCCGGATAGACGCAGGACGGGCGCCGGCAGGCCGCCTCGATCTCGCGGCTCTTGCAGGCCAGCCGGTACATGTTCGCGGTCGGCCCGCCGAGGTCAGAGATGACCCCGGTGAAGCCCGGCACATCGTCGCGAATCGATTCGACCTCGCGCAGTATGGAGTCCGCGCTGCGGTTCTGAATGATGCGTCCCTCATGCTCGGTGATCGAGCAGAATGTGCAGCCACCAAAGCATCCGCGCTGGATCGTGACCGAGAACCGGATCATTTCGTAGGCCGGAATTTTCCGGTCGCCGTAAGCCGGGTGCGGCTGGCGGACGTAGGGCAGCTCGTAGACCCGATCCATTTCCTGCATGGTCAGCGGCACGGGCGGCGGGTTGATCCAGACGTCGCGGGGGCCGTGTCGTTGTACGAGGGCGCGCGCGTTACCGGGATTCGATTCCATATGCAGGATCCGCGATGCGTGGGCGTACAGCACCGGGTCGTCGCGCACCTGCTCGTAGCTCGGAAGGCGAATGACGCTCTGGTCCCGGCTGGCGTTCGGCACGTCGCGCGCGAACTTCACGACAATGGGGTCAGACCCCATTTCGGCCGGCCCGCCTTCGGCAGGCTGTGCGCTTTCGGGCTCCCGATCTTGCGGCGGCCCGGTTACCGGGGCGTCAGCCGCCTTGCCGTGACGCGGCGTGAGCGCGTAAGGGTCCTGATGCGGTTCGAGATCGCCGGGCGCGTCGAGATGGGTCGAGTCGATCTCGGTCCACTCGCTATCGGCCCGGTTCCCGACGAAAGCCGTGCCGCGTATGTCCCTGAGCTCGGAGATCTGCTCGCCTGCTGCAAGTCGGTGTGCGATCTCGACAACCTGCCGTTCGCCGTTGCCGAACACGAGCAGGTCCGCTTTGGCGTCGAGCAGCAGCGAGCGTCGGATCTTCTCCTGCCAGTAATCGAAGTGCGCGATACGCCGCAGGCTGGCCTCGATGCCGCCAATGATGATCGGCGTCGCAGCGAACGCCTCACGCAGTCGCTGGGCATAGACAATGACGCAGCGATCGGGCCGCTTCCCGCCTTCGCCTCCCGGCGTATAGGCGTCGTCACTGCGAATCTTGCGGTCGGCCGTGTACCGATTGACCATCGAGTCCATGTTGCCGCCCGTTACGCCAAAGAACAGCGCGGGCTCACCGAGTCGCTCGAAGTCTCGTGTCGATTGCCAGTCGGGTTGCGCGATGATGCCGACGCGAAAGCCCTGCGCTTCGAGCACGCGCCCGACGATCGCCATGCCGAAGCTTGCGTGGTCCACGTAGGCGTCGCCCGTCACGAGGATGATGTCGCACTGATCCCAGCCGAGCGCATCCATCTCCTCGCGGCTCATCGGCAGTAATGGCGCGGGTGTCAGGCGCCCGGCCCAGTGCTTACGGTAGCCAAACAGGTCCGGCGCGGTATGTGCGTGCAGTGCTTCCACGCGGAAAGCCTAGCATCCCCTTGGCTGCTATAGTCAGCCGCCCCAATCAAGAAGAACAAAGAGATGCGCTACTTCGACGCAATCCGGGGCTGCCTTTTGGTCCTGGCTCTGGTGCTCCCGACGATATCCCAGGCCCAGTTTCAGGTCGACATCGACGCTGCGCTCAACGAGCCGATTCCATTCATGCCCGCAGCGCTCGGCGATTTCACGCATCCGATCTCGTCGCGAAACGAGGTGGCACGGGATTTCTTCGATCAGGGTTTCCAGCTCATGTATGCCTACGGCAAGCAGGAGGCGATTCAATCGTTTCGGCAGGCCTGGCGCACCGACCCCAATTGCGCGATCTGTTACTGGGGCGAGGCCTGGTCCTGGGGCTCCTATCTCAACGCCGCCATGACGACCGATGAGGCACCGCATGCCTATGCGGCGCTGCAGAAGGCCATCGAGCTGCGCGATCGCGCAGCGCCCGAAGAGCAGGCCTATATCGATGCGCTATCGGTTCGCTACGTGACCGATTACGACGTCACGCAGAGGCGCCAGCAGGACATCGAGTACGCGGTCGCGATGCGTGATCTTGCCGAGGCGTATCCGGACGATCTCGATGCCGTCACTCTCTATGCCGACGCCTTGTTCCTGCTCGAGGAGCGCCGCGGCTTTCGGGATATCGACAACCCGCGCATCCGGAGTATTCGCGACGTGCTCGAGAGCGTGCTGGATCGCGACATTCGCCATGTCGGCGCATGTCATTTGTATATCCACCTGACCGAAGCGACGGTGCAGCCCGAGCTTGCCGAACCCTGTGCCGAGTTCATCGGCAGCTCGGTGCCGGGTGCCAGCCACCTGAATCATATGCCGTCACACACCTGGAACGAGGTCGGCCGTTGGGGCGACAGCGTGCGGGCGAACCTGCAGGCCTGGCACTCGGATCAAAAGGTCGCGATCAACGAGGGTGTGGCGATCTATCCGACCCATAATCTGCATATGCTGCTGTTTGCCGCCTCGTACGACGGTCAGGGCGCCATCGCCATGCGCGCGGCCGAGGACTTCACCGATCTGACGGGTAATAGCACTCACGAGCTTCTTGTGCGCCTGCGTTTCGGTCGCTTCAGCGAAGTCCTCGAGCTGACGAATCGGGGCGGTGATCCGTGGCAGCAGGGCGTCTGGGAGTTTGCCCACGGCTACGCCAGGCTGCGCAGCAACGAGCCGGAATTTGCCGCGGCTCACCTCACGCGGCTCGAGCGCATCGCGGCCACAACCAACATACGGGTGCGCTTCGATGCGGCTGCCGATGTGCTCAGGGTCCTGACCGGTATTCTGCGCGGCGAGATTCACCGTGCTGCCGGCGACATGGATGCCGCAATCGATGCCTTCGGGGAGGCCGTCGAGACCGAGGACGCGCTGACGTACGACGAGCCTGAAATCCTGCCTTTCTCGGCTCGCCACTGGCTCGGTGCCGCGCTGCTGGAGGCGGGGCAGTATCGCGAAGCGGAGCGAGTCTATCGCGCCGAGCTCGTGGACCATCCGCACAACGGCTGGTCGCTGTTCGGGTTGCGGCAGGCCCTGGCTGCTCGTGGCCGCACCGACGCGGATGTCGACAGCGATTTCGATCAGAGCTGGAGTCGGTCGGACGTGTGGATTACGGCGTCGCGGTTCTGACGTTCACCGCTCCGTCCGGTGCGGCCGAGTCACCAGGAAATACCCCTGGCCAATGACTTGGCGCTAGCTGTCCCACTCCACGAATAATTGTCTCGGGCCCCTGAAGGTGATGTTGGGCGAGAAGCTCAGCTGCTGGTCAGCAACGAGTCGCAGGCTCGGGATCCGATCGATCAGCGATTCGATCGCGATCTGCCCCTCGAGCCGCGCGAGCCGCGCCCCGAGGCAATAGTGAATGCCGTAGCCGAAGGAGATGTGCTTGCCGGCATTGCGCCGTTCGATATCGAACCTGGACGGCGCGGGAAACAGGGCGGGCTCGTGATTTGCGGCCGCGAGGCTCAGAAAGATGCGCGTGCCGGCGGCAATCTCGACGTCGCCGAGCCGAGTGTCGCGCGTTGCGATGCGCCGCCAGCTCGTTTGTGGTGAATCGAAACGCAGAACCTCATCGAGTGCGTTCGGAATCAGGCTGGCATCGGCGCGAAGCGCATCCCAGTTCCTTCGGTCGGGCAGGAGACAGAGCAAGGCGTTGGCGAGGAAGTTGCAGACGATCTCGTGACCCGCGAAGGACAGCCCGTAGATCACCGATTCCACTTCGCGGTAGCTCAGATCGTCCGGGTTCGCCTCGTGGGCGTCGAGCAGCTTGGAGGTCAGGTCCGCACCGCGTTGCCGCGAGCGGTCGGCAACGAACTCGCGACAGTAGCGCCAGTAGCGCAACATGTTTCCTGCGATCTCGATCTGCTCGTCATCGCTCGGTCGGCCCCAGGTGAATGCGAGCCGATTGGCGGTCCAGCGCATGAGCTGCTCATCGTCCGCCTCGGGAAAGCCGATGAAGCGGAAGATGACCTGGCCAGGCAGCGGGTGCGCAAAGGCGCTGACGAACTCTGCCGGCGAGCCCTGCCTCAGCATCGCGTCGATGAGCTTGTTGCTGTAGCGACGAATGAACGGCTCGAGCATTCTCATGCGCCTGGCGCTGAAACCCTCGCGCGTGTACTTGCGGATGCGCGTATGGTCGGGTGGCTGTCGGTTAGACATGACGGCGACGGGATCGAAGTCCTCGGTTGCCAGAATCGCAGCCGCCCGATCGCAGAGCGGGAAGACCGGGTCCTGCACGTTCGCCGACGAATACGTTTCCGGGTTCCTGAACACCTCGACGATGTCGTCCATCCGCGTGACGACGAGGCTCTGAAGCTGAGTCGAATAGAAAACCGGTTGCTCGCTGCCGAGCCTCTCGAGCTCCGGATAAGGGTTACGCAGGTAGCCCGGATCGAACGGCGAGAATTCGTCGTCCACGGGGCAGCCAGACGGCGGTGGTGGAGGCGGGTCCGGGCTCTTGTGGTAAGGGCCGGCGCCTGGCGCGTTCATCTGGAATTCTCGGCAGCGGCTCATTGCTGGCGTTGCTGCTTCTGTTTTTCGTGAGACGCGGACAGGATCGAGTCGCCGGGGATTGGGCAATTAGGGTCGCTGGTGGCAATGTGCTGTTGCGTGAGCGGCTCCCGGGGCTTACGCGGACCGTTCAGATCTGCGCGACGTTTCCGAAAATGGGGTCAGACCCGATTTCTCAAAAGAATTGGGTCTGACCCCTTATTGTCTCTTCTTTCTAGTCGCGTGACATGAGCAGCTGCAGCACGTACCAGAACATCAGCGCGATCGACGCGAACAGCCCGAGCGCCGCGGCGACATGCTTGTCTTCAGGGTAGTGATGCAGAATGTTCGACGTGTCGTAGAGCACCGCGGCCCCGGCGAAGCCGATCATCGCCACCGAGAACCAGGTGCCGAGCGCAAAGCCGAACAGCACGGCGCCGACGATGGCGACGAGAGCCAGGACGCCCGCCCACATCAGAATCCCGCGCAGGAATGAAAAGTCCTTGCGGGTGATGAACGCGACCGCGGTCAGACCGCCGGTGCCGAGCAGCGTGACGCCGGCGGCACTGTCGATTACGCCGGGCGCCGTCGCGTTGGCAAGGTACAGCAACGGCACGAAAATGATCGCCTCGGCGAGGACGAAGCCTGCCAGTGCCAGGTATTGCAGCGGCTTCGACTGGACGTTGTGGGCGACGTGGCTCGCGATCCAGCCGACGACCATGAAGGCGCCGAGCACGAGCAGCCAGCCTCCGGGTGCCTGCATCAGGCCGATCGCGATCGGCTCTGCGAGGCCCGAGCTGAAGAAATAGGTTTCGATCGCGCCGAAGCCTAGAATCGCCAGGGCGACGTGGCCATAGACGCGCCAGATGAACGCCGCGCGGCTGTCCGTGTCGAGTGCCGCGACGGGGGTGAAAGCGTGAACAGCCTGTTGCATCGATGACTTCCTTAATTCGCGTTAACGGCTCAATCTTAGCAAATCAGAATGATTGCTATTTATACTTTCGAGCCGAACCGAAACGGCGTGCAATGAGGCCTCAGGGGGCAGGAATATGACCAATCGCAATGCGCTCATTCTGGTGCCGTTAATGGCGCTCGCGGGGCTGGCCGGCGCCTGCTCTCAGCCCGACGACGGCATCACCACGGAGGATCTCGAAGGTTGGCTCTCAGCCTACGGTGCCGCCTGGGAGAGTAAGGATGCCGCGGCCGTGGCCACAATTTTTACGGAGACTGCGCTGTATCAGGAAACGCCCTATGCCGATCCGTTTCAGGGTCGGGCCGAAATCAGTGATTACTGGACCACGGTGACGGCCGACCAGGACGAAATCGACTTCGATTTCGCGGCCATCGCGGCGAGCGGCAGCACCGGCGTCGCCGAATGGTCGGCACGGTTTCGTTCCATCTCGGGTGG
>DATCZB010000098.1:0-5245 GCA_036526155.1 Gammaproteobacteria bacterium | reverse complement strand
GCTAGGCGGCGTCAGGAAATCGGGTCAGACCCCTTTTTGCGCGAACGCAAAAAGGGGTCTGACCCCAATTAAGTTTCAGGCTTCGCGCGTCAGAATGTGGTTGACGACGGTGGATCCGGTCCCGCCGATGTTCTGCAACAGGGCGGTTGTTGCGTTGTCGATCTGATTCGCGCCCGCCTGCTGCGCGAGTTGCAGGTAGCCTTCCGCGAGCTGGTAAACACCCGTGGCGCCGACCGGATGACCGCGCGCCTTGAGTCCGCCCATCATCGAAATCGGCAGATCTCCATCGCGCGCGATACGGCCATCGCGCGCAAACTCCGTGGCCGTGCCCGGAGGGGTGAACCCGGCCGATTCGAGGCAGAGTGCGCTCATGATCGTGTAGGCATCGTGCAGTTCGAAAAGATCGATTGAGTCGTGGCTGAAGCCGGCCCGATCGAGTGCCGTCAACGTCGATTTACGCACGGCTTCGAGTGTGAGCAGGTCGTCGCGGCGGTCGAGGGCGACCGGTGCGGTGGCGGCCGACGATGCGGCAATGCGAATCCTCGGCCGATTCTGGAGCATTCGGTTGGCGGCATCCGCTGTCGCGAGCACGACTGCCGCGGCACCGTTACAGGTCGGCGATACGTCGTAGAGCCGGACCGGCTCGATGATCATTCTCGACTCGAGGTAATCATCGAGGTCGATCTGCTTGTGAAACACGGCATTCGGATTGTGCATCGCGTTGGCGTGAGCATTGATCGCGAACGGTGCGAACTCCTCACCGCTTTTGTCGTAGGTATCGAAGTAAAGCTGCATCAGCCTCGCATTCAGCGACAGGAACGACTCGCCCCGACTGCTTTCGAGCTCACGATCCGCCGCCATCGCCAGCGCATCGGTCACGGCATCGCGGTCCCGGTGCGTCATGCGCTCGATGCCACAGACGACGGCAACCTCTTGCATGCCACCGGCCAGCGTAAGGTACGCGAGGCGGGCCGCCGCGGCGCCCGAAGCACAGGCAGCCTCCACATTGACGGCTTCGATTCCGCTCAGGCCCGCGTAATCGGCGATGAGGCTACCCATCTGCTGCTGCTGGTCGAGAACGGCGCCGGTCATGTTGCCGACGAACAGCGAGTCGACTGCCTCGCCCTCGATTCCGGCTGCATGCAGGGCGTCGCCGATGGCCTTGGCCGCGAGCTCGCGTCCTGGCGCAGCGCCATTTCGCGTCACGGGGGTCTGGCCGACGCCAGCGATGAAAACGTCTTTCACTGATATGGGATAGCCGGGAACTGTCGGTCGCGCATGATAGCGAAAATCGGCGGCTGTGGTGTCCCGGAACAGGGCGGTTGCAGGTGGGGTGCGAAATCGCTAGCGTTCAGCCGTATCTTCCGTATTCCCGGGTTTCACGGGCGCCAATCGATGGACATACTTCTGGCAGGTTTCGGCAACATGGGCAGGGCGCTGGCTACCGGCTGGCTGGCCTCGGATTCCCTCGACGCCAGCATCAGGGTTTTCGACCCGAGCAGCGCCGCCCGGGATCAGGCCGCGGGTCTCGGGCTCGACGCATTCGCGCCCGGGGCGCGAGCAGGTGGTCAGGCGGACGTTGCGGTGCTGGCAGTCAAGCCGGCGGAAATCGAATCCGCCCTTGGCCAGCTGCCGCCTGCGGGGCTGTATCTGTCGATTGCCGCCGGCCGCACGCTGGCTGACATCGAAGCCAGCGTCGGTGGCGATGCGGCCGTTGTTCGCGCCATGCCCAATACGCCCGCCGCGATCGGCTTCGGAGTCACGGGGCTTTGCGCCAATGCGAACGTCTCCGCAGCCGGGCGGACGCTGGCAACGGACTTGATGGCCACCGTGGGCAGCGTCGAATGGCTCGACAACGAGGCCGACATGGACGCACTGACCGCGGTTTCAGGCTCAGGGCCGGCCTACGTGTTCCTGCTGATCGAGTGCCTGACGGCCGCGGCAGTGGACGTCGGTCTGGAGCCGGACATGGCGCAGCGTCTGGCCACGGCAACCGTCCGCGGGGCCGGGGCCTATGCCGCCGAGTCCGAGCTCGATGCGGCGGCGCTCAGGCGTCAGGTCACGAGCCCCAATGGAACGACGGCCGCCGCGCTCGATGTGCTGCTCAAGGACGGATCGTTGCAGGAACTGATTCGACTTGCCGTTGCCGCCGCGGCCCGGCGCAGTCGCGAGCTCGGCACGGCGGGCTCCGACTAAAGGGAAGCGAGCTTCGCGCAGGAAAAATGGCCCGCCACCGGGAAGTGACGGGCCAGGCGTCTCCGCAGTCTTACGGGACGTCAGGGGGCACCAGATGCACTACGACCTTGTTTGCCGTCAGCTCGACCTGGCCCGCGTCGTAGCGGCCGTACGCCGCAAGGCTGCGGGCACGATCGCCGGCACTGAGCCTCAGGCTGAGCTCGTCGACGAAGTCGGCGAAGTCCTTGAATAATTCGGCGTGGCCCGGCTCGGCGATGCCATAGACGCGCGGCAAAGCGCTCTCGGTGATGCCGGGCGAGGCCGGAAGGTCGAACAGGTCGATCAGCCGGTCGCCGATCAGCAGGTGATGCCTCTGGCCGATGTCAGGGTTGGCGAGATCGATAACCAGACTCCGGGCGCCGATGACCGAGAACGGCGACGCAGTGCCGTCGCTGCCCCAGCCAACGCCGAGCGCAGCCGGCAGGTCCCGCGGCCCGATCACGACGCGGCCCTCGAAGTCCGGCGGCGCGTCGCCGTAGCGCGACACGAAGCCGAGCACGCGAACGGGTTGGTCGACCTCGAGCGCTTGCAAGGCGTCGACGGAACCGGCCGTCAGGTGTGTGGTGGCGACCAGGTAGTGAGCCGGGTCCGCATCGTTCTGCTCAGAGTTGCCGGTGCCGGTAAAGTCGAACAGGCTCGCGCTCAGGTGGTCTATTGCGCGCAGGTTGACGTCGACCTGCCCGGTAATGGCCTCGTTAACGGTGCCGAGCAGGCTGGTCACGAGCATTCTGGCTCTGCCCTGAGTTGCATCGAGCACGAGCGCAGCGTCGGGGGTGAACTCGTCGGCTGGTTCGATTGCCGGCTCGGAGAACTGCCCGAGAATCATGACGCGCTGCCCGACGGACAAGTCATCCTTGTCGTACTCCGTTCCGGGATCGCGGACGCGCGTGACGCTCGTGTCTGTGCCGAGCTCGACGGTGATCGTGCGGCGAAAATGCGCCGGGCGATCACGCCGGATTGCGAGGGCGCCCTTGAGCACGAGCTGGTCGCCGTTGCGGGCGACGATGTTGCCGAGCACGGCCGCGTAGCGATCGCCTGCCAGGCTGTCCCCGGCATGGACGACCCCGGCGGTAAAGCTGCGGTCGCTGCGATCCAGCTCGCCGAACGCAACGGTCAGCGTGCCTTCAGGCTTTGCCGCGAGCGCTTCGAGGCCAGAGCGTCCGACATGGACGACACCGTCGACCTCGAATTCCGTTGCGGCGGTCGTGATGACGGTGAACGCCCCGTAGTCGCCGAGCTGGTGCTGCCAGGGCCTGAGCCTGATGTCGTAGGTGCCGGCATCGAGGTCGACATTCAGCAACGCGCCGCGGACGCGAATTTCCTTATCGTCGACGGGGCGCACCTCGGCAACGAGGTAGGGTTGGGCGACGACACTGACGGGATCGGTCGTCGTGTCGACGATGTGGGAAGCCGTCAGATCGAAATCGATGCTGAACAGCGCAGTCCGGTTGCTCGCTACGCGCAGGCGTTCCCGGAGCGGCAAGGAGATGGCGATTTCGAGGATGCTCGACGCAGTCGACGCCGTCAGCAGATTGCCCTCGCTGTCGTAAACGTCGGCCGCGACGATTTCGCCGCCCGTCTCGACGTAGATCTCGGCGTTGGCGTAGTCGATGCGAATGCTGCCGCCAACGAACTCACCGGGCGCGATGTCGGCCGTCGTTATGACCTCGGAGAGCGCCGTCAACTGGGCAAAATCAACTCGCGCAGGTTGCGGCAGCACATCGATCACGGCACCGTCGCTGCGTTCGAGCGATATCGCCAGCACGTCGACGGCGTAGCTCGTGAAGCCGCCCTCGACGTCGGTCAGGGCAACGACGACGGTGCCCTGGTCGGTTGTCTGAGAGGCACCCGCAGGTCGGTCCATGCCGGTGCTGGCCGTGGCAGGTCCGCCGCCCGAGCCGCCACAGGCCGCGAGGCCGAGCGTCAGGCAGGCAAGCAGCACTCCGTGCACGCGTCTTACGACCCCTGGCATGCGCAAGCTGAGATCGTCATCCATTGGACTTCTCCCTGATTTCAATGAATCGCTCTGGTGACTAACGCGGCTTGGCCTGGCCGGTTGACGGTGTGCACCCTCGCGGCATTGTACCGAGGCCTCGTCTGCGCCGGGACTTACTTGTGGAACAAGTTGCAAAGGTGCGAAAATTCGTCGATGGGGGAAAGCCGCGAGGTCGGGCGAACAGAGGAATCGACGATTCAAACTCTGATTCGCAGGGCTTCCAATCAGCCAGGCGAGCCCGGCCTGGATCTCATCTGCACCAAGATCGCCGTCGATTTTCAGTGCCTCGATGAGGCGTCTGCCGACGAGCGGCTCGCCGCGGGCCTTCAGGACCTGACCAGCGCCAGCGGCGCCGATGCGGCATTTCTCGCGCTCCTGGATCCCGACTCGGCGCAGTTCGTTACGGTTTACTCCGGCAGGTCTGATTTTTCCGTCTGTAATCCGGATGTTCTGCTCGGCAAGGCACTCGAGCAGTTTCCCTGGATTGCCTCACGGTTGCAGCATTTGCGCCTGCTCGAGATTGCCGACACCGAGAGTCCCGAACCGGGCCAGGAAGAGGACGCACGGGTCCTGGCCGGAAGCCAGATCGCGGGCGTCTTGCTCATCGGTTTCAATCTGGACGGCAAGACGGGCGGGTTGCTCGGGCTTCTGAGCGCCGTTCCGAATCCGGAATGGCAGGCCGATGTGCAGCTTGCCCTCAAGCTGATCGGCGCGAGTTGCGCCAGCGGGCTCGAGCGAATTCGGTTGCAGGAAGACCTGATGATCGTGCGCGAGCGCGATCAGCTCGTGACGAACACCGCCAACGACGGTCTCTGGGACTACGACTATCGCTCGAGCCGCACCTTTTTCTCGCCGCGGTGGCGCGCGATGCTCGGTTATTCGGCCGACGAGGACGTGCCGAACTGGCAAAAGCTCGTGCACCCGGACGATCTGGCACGTGTCCAGGCCCAGCTCAGGGAGCATCTGGAAGGCAGGACCGCGCTGTTCGAGAGTGTGCACCGCATGAGGCATGCG
>DATCZB010000097.1:0-4919 GCA_036526155.1 Gammaproteobacteria bacterium | reverse complement strand
TGCTCAGGGACTCGGTGCAGGAGGAAAGCTACGAGGTTCTGACCGCGCCGGATATTCCGTCGCTGCTGATCGAGACAGCGTTCGTGACGAATCCGCAGGATGAAGCCCGATTGCGCGACCCCGCGTTCCGGGGCGAGCTGGCCGATGCGCTCTATGCCGGACTGCTCGACTATTACCGCACCAATGCGCCCCTCGATACCTATCTCGCGCGCAATCCGCCAGCCGAGTATCGCGGTCCGGTTCGTCACGTGATCGCGCGCGGCGAGACGCTGTCGGAAATCGCCGAGCGCTATCGCATCAGCCTCCGTGAGCTCAGGCGCACGAACCGGATCAACGGCGACGTCATCCGCATCGGCCAGGTTCTGACCATCCCGACCGGCTAGAAAAAGGGGTCTGACCCCATTTCCGGAAATGGGGTCCGGAAATGGGGTCAGACCCCTTTTTCTATACAATGCCCCCGTGGGTATTCACGTCCTGCCTTCCGATTTGATCGACCAGATTGCCGCGGGCGAGGTCGTCGAGCGTCCGGCTGCCGTCATCAAGGAGCTGGTCGAAAACGCGCTCGATGCCGGGGCGACGCGGATCGATCTCGAAATCGAGTCGGGCGGCACGCGGCTGATTCGTGTGACCGACAACGGCAGCGGCATCGATCGGGGCGAGTTGCCGCTCGCTCTGACCCGGCACGCGACGAGCAAGATTTCGAGTCTCGACGATCTCGAGGCACTGACGACCCTCGGCTTCCGCGGCGAAGCCTTGCCGAGCATCGGCTCGGTGGCCAGGCTCAGGCTGACGTCGCGCGCCGACACGGCGGATGAGGCCTGGAGCCTGAGTTGCGACGGCGGGCAAACCGACGACCCGATGCCGGCGGCGCATCCGGTCGGCACGTCGGTCGAAGTCAGGGATCTCTTTTACAACACGCCGGCGCGGCGCAAGTTCCTGCGGACCGAGCGAACGGAATTCAGTCATCTCGATGCTGTGGTCAAGAATCTTGCGCTCGCCCGTCCGGATGTCGCGTTCAGCCTGAAGCATAACCAGCGCGGCCAGTTCGCGTTACCGGCTGCCGCAGGCCGCGCCGAGCGCGAGGCGCGCATTGCGGCGCTTTGCGGCGAGGAGTTTCTCGCCCACGCGATCTGGTTCGAGCGCAAGCTCGAGGGGATGACGCTCGAAGGCTGGATTGCGCAGCCGACTTTTTCGCGAGCGCAGCCTGATCTGCAATTCGTCTTCGTCAACGGACGATTTGTTCGCGACAAGTTACTCAGGCATGCGATTCGCCACGCCTATCGCGATGTGCTGTATCAGTCGCGGCACCCGGCCTGCGTCTTGTTCTTGTACCTGGATCCGAAGCGGGTCGACGTCAACGCGCATCCGGCAAAACTCGAAATCCGGTTCCGCGATTCCGGCACGGTTCACGACTTCGTGTTCAGGACCATCGAGTCGGTGCTCGCGCATCCGGAATCCACCGAAGGCGAAAGCCGGCCCGTGCCGACGCAGGCCGACCGGCTCGCGGCACCGCAAGGCCAGGCCAGCGCGCCACTGCCGGCGCAGTGGGGTCGTTCGACGCTACCGTTGTATCAGCGCTTGCACTCGAGGACGCCCGGGACCGTGCCGGCCGTGGCTGATGCGCCGGTCCGCGAACCCGGTGCCGGCGCCGACTTCGGCGTTCCGCTGGCGCAGCTGGCGGGGATTTATGTGCTCGCGGAAGTGGACGATGGAATGATCATTGTCGATATGCATGCGGCGCACGAGCGAATCACCTACGAGGCGATGAAGGCTGAGTTTCGTGACGACCGGCTAACGGCGCAGTCCCTGCTCGTGCCCGTGGATCTGGCCGTGGCCGAGCGTGAGGCCGATGCGGTCGAAGCGAACCCGGCGCGGCTGAACGGGCTCGGTTTCGAGATCGCCCGCCGCGGAATCGGCACCGTGCGCGTGTCTGCTGTGCCGAGGTTGCTGGCGGATGTGCCAATCGAGGCGCTCGCACGCGACGTAATCGCCGATCTGGCCGAGCACGGGGCGAGCGCGAAGGTCGACGCAGTCGCCGATGAGTTGCTCGCCGAGATGGCGTGTCACTCCGCGGTGCGGGCGAATCGGCGGCTGACGCTCGAGGAAATGAATGCGCTGCTGCGGGAAATGGAACAGACGCCGCGCATCGACCAATGCAACCATGGACGTCCGACCTGGACTCGAATTTCTCTGACCGAGCTCGACCGGCTCTTTCTGCGGGGCCGTTGAGCGAGGCATCCATGGCGTCCGAACGGGGCGAGCCGGGTTGCATCGCAATCACCGGTCCGACGGCTTGCGGCAAGACCGATCTCGCGCTCATCCTGGCGCGCGAGTTTCCCATAGAGATCATCAGCATGGACTCGGCGATGGTCTATCGCGGCATGGACATCGGCACGGCGAAACCCGACGCTGCCACGCGCGCCGAAGTGCGGCACCATCTGATCGACATCCTCGACCCCGAGGAGAGCTATTCGGCGGGGCGCTTCGCGGCGGAGGCGCGGCGGCTCGTGGGCGAGATCCGGTCGCGTGGCAAGCTGGCCCTGATCGTCGGCGGGACCATGCTTTATCTGAAGGCCATGCGGGAAGGCATCGCAGAACTACCCGAGCGCGATTCGGCTATCCGTGCCGAAATCGACGCGCGCGCCGAGGCGCTCGGATGGCCGGCGTTGCACGCTGAGCTCGAAGCGCTGGACCCCGAGGCTGCGCGGAGAATCGAGCCGGGCGACCGGCAGCGGATTCAGCGTGCGCTCGAGGTCCACGCGATCACGGGGCGGCCGCTGACGGAGCTCCAACGCGAGGGAACGGCGCGAGCGACGGTGTTCGATAGCCTGGCGCTGATACCTGCGAACCGCGAGGCGCTGGCGCAGCGCATCGAACGGCGCTTCGACCATATGGTCCGGCAGGGTCTGGTCGAGGAGGTCAGGGCGCTCCGAGCCCGGACGGCCTTGAGCGCCGACAGCTCGTCCATGCGCGCCGTGGGCTATCGTCAGGTCTGGGCGTTTCTCGACGGGCGGTGGGGCTGGGCCGAGGCCGCCGAGCGAGCCGTCATCGCCACGCGCCAGCTCGCGAAGCGGCAGCTGACCTGGCTGCGGAGCGATTCGAGGTCCGATCGGCTGGATGCCGAAGACCCCGGAGTCCTCGAGCTGTTGCGTCGCCGCGTCGGTCGGGCGCTCGATAACTCTTAACATTGGCCAATGAGCGGATTACTATAATTATGTTTAGTGGGAATATCGGAGTTGGGTTGCACGGGAGCGCGTTTGCGCAAGCACTTCTGCGGTCCGAATCTCGATAAGAACAATAAGGGAGATCGCGATGGCCAAGAGCCAGTCACTTCAGGACCCTTTCCTGAACGCTTTGCGAAAGGAAAAGGTTCCGGTATCTATCTATCTTGTCAATGGAATCAAGCTGCAGGGCCAAATTGACGCTTTTGATCAATTCGTTGTGCTTCTCAAGAACAGCGTCAACCAGATGGTCTACAAGCACGCCATCTCGACGGTTGTGCCGGCGCGAAATATTCGAATTCCCTCCGGAGACGACGCCAGCAGCGAGGAAGGATAGCCAGGGTTCGTGCCCGCGGGTGGTCGGGCTTGCTTGACCGTCCGCAAAGCGGGGAGCGCGCGCTCCTCGTGCATTTGACTCGTGGTCGTCCGGCCTCGCCCGACGAGCTGCAGGAATTTCGGGCCCTGGCCGACTCGGCAGGCGCCGAAACGGTGGCCGAGCTCGAGGTTCGGGTCGATCGCCCCAATCCGCGCTATTTTACAGGTCCCGGCAAGGCGGAGCAGATCGCCGAGCTCGCCAAGTCGAGTTGTGCCGAGCTGATACTCGTGAGCCGGGGGCTGGCGCCGAATCAGGAGCGCAATCTCGAGCGGCTCGCGTCGGTTCGCGTGCTCGACCGCAACGGTCTGATTCTCGATATCTTTGCTCAGCGGGCAGCCACCTTCGAGGGGAAGCTGCAAGTGGAGCTCGCGCAGCTCGAGCATCTTTCGACTCGCCTGGTCCGCGGCTGGAGCCACCTCGAGAGACAGAAGGGCGGTATCGGCTTGCGGGGGCCCGGTGAGACCCAGCTCGAGACCGACCGGCGCCTGATCGGCCAGCGCATCAAGCGGCTCAAGCGCCGGCTCGACGGACTTCAGCGGCAGCGCGAAACCAGCCGCCGGGAACGGCTGCGGTCGAAAGTGCCCGTGGTCGCGCTCGTCGGCTACACCAATGCCGGCAAGACGACGCTGTTCAACCGGCTCTCGGGGGCCAGGCTCGAGGCGAAAGATCAGCTGTTCGCGACTCTCGACCCGACGATTCGGAAGCTCGAGCTGAATCCCGGCGAGGAAGTCCTGATTGTCGACACTGTCGGCTTCGTTCGCGATCTGCCGCACGAGCTCGTCGCGGCGTTCCGGGCGACGCTGACCGAGACACGCGACGCCAGCCTGCTGCTGCATGTCGTCGACGCCAGCGATCCGCACCACGAAGACCGCATGCGGCAGGTGCAGAAGGTGCTCGAGCAGATCGGAGCCGCCGACGTGCCGACTCTCGATGTGTACAATAAGATTGACCGGGCCGATCAGTTCGGGGAACCTCTGGCCTCCGATAGCGCCAAACTCTGTGTTTCGGCAAAGACGGGTGCCGGTATCGAGAGCTTGCTGCATGCTATTCGTGCCCAGGCCGTCGGTGCGCCGGTGGTCGGGCAATTGCGGCTGGAACCGGCACAGAGCCGGATTCGGGCGCAGCTGTTTGACTGGGATGCGGTGAAAAGCGAGAAAATTGATTCGCACGGACGGTTCACCCTCGAGGTCGAATTGTCCGCCCGCCGCTGGCGCGAGCTTAGCGAGAAGGAAGGAATATCGCGGGATTGCATCTCGCAGAAGGCGTAAGAGCTATGGCATGGGACGACGGTAACAATAATGATCCGTGGCGACCGCGGGGCA
>DATCZB010000096.1:0-16059 GCA_036526155.1 Gammaproteobacteria bacterium | reverse complement strand
GTGACATCGAAATACATGAAGACGTGCGGACTGGCCCACTCGACGCGCGTGATCGTGCCGCTGATCTCGAAGATATTGTCACCGTCGTAACGAGCCCAGGAGTGGTGTGCGCCGGCGAGCACCGGCACCAGCATCAGGGCCGCGACGATTCCGAACTTCCCCCCCATGCGATCGATTATGCCAGACCCGATCGCGGCCCCACTCAAGGCGCAGAAAAGGGGTCTGACCCCTTTTCTGCTAGAGCAGGACGGAAGCGCTGAGCGCACGGACGGCGCGCTCGAGCGTGGCCCTGATCTGGTCAACGAGGTCCGGCTGCTCACCGAGCATGCGCAGCGTTGGTGTCTGCCGGAACGCATCGCCCGCGACGGGTTCCGACCTGAGCTTCAGATGGGCGAAAATCTCGCGCCCGCCTCTTCCGACCCGAGTGACTCGGGGTGTCGCTGCATCAGTCTCCGCAAACCGCGCCGGCAGCAGCTTGAGACTGACGCTGCCGCGCACGTTACCGCCGATCGCGAGCACGCGCTCGTTCTGCGGCTCGATCTTGACCACGATGTCGCAGTGTGAGCGGATGCCGCTGCCGAGCTGACCGCGTCGCTGGTCGAGCGAATCGTAACTCGGGCGCCGGGCTGCACAGAGCAGGTCGCCGGGCTCGATCGCAGCCTCACCGACGTCATAGGCGATATAAGCCGTCTCGTCGATCCCGAGATCGCGCGCTCTGATCGCCTGATCGATATAGGTATGGTGGGCAATGGCTCGGTCGAACCTCGAATCATCGCCGAGCCCGCTCTCGCACATGACCCAGGAGATGAATGCGGCAGACCATGGGTCGCGCCAGCGCGCGCCGATACCGCTGCCCTCCCAGCGTTCGTTCTGCCGGTTGAGAATCCATGAGCCGTCACCCGTGATCGCCCAGTAACCGGCAATCGAGTCGGCCAGGCGGGCAGACTCCTCGACACCGAGCCAGGAGAAACCGCGCCCGAATCTTCGCGTCCGCCCGCTGAACGTATCGAGACTGTTGCGATCTCGCTCGACGGTCTCGTCGGCGACGCTGAAGCCGAAATAAGCCCACTCCTGGACGGCGATATCGACGATGCGCTGGCGTGCACCCGAAAGTGATCCCTGGCGGCAGCTCGTCTCGACCACGCGCATCTTGCCCGGCTCACCGCTGACGCGCTCGGCCGGAGGAGTGACGGCTAGCACGCTGATCGGCAGGCGATCGAGATAGACCTGCTGGGCCTGGGCGACAGGCACGAGCGCCGCAAACGCGGCGAGGAAACCAACTGCCCGTTTCAATTGTCGAATCACCAGTGCAAACTCCCCGAATCGCACTACTGGTTAATCTACCAAAATGCAGGGCCGCGGGCAGCATCAGGAGTCGCAAATGAAGCAAATACGGATCGCCGGCCTCGTTCTTCTGGGCACACTGCTGCACGGCGCGGCGAGCGCCCAGGAGGAGCCCCGATACGACCGGGTCGACCTCATGGCCAGTGCCTCGATGGATGTCGAGAACGACCTCCTGATCGCCATCGTCTTCGCCGAGGTCGAGGACAACGACCAGGCGGACGCGGCCGATGCCGTCAACCGGGCGATCAGCTGGGCCGCGGAGCGCGCCGATGCCGTTTCGAGCATCGAGGCTCAGACCACGAACTACAACACGCGCCCCGTGTATGCCAACGGCCGGCGCATCGTCGGCTGGGTCGCGCGCCAGGGCCTCAGGCTCGAGTCGCAGGATGCGGAAGCGCTGAGCGAGCTGCTCGGCGAGCTGCAGCAGCGTGTCGCGATCCAGTCCATAAACTACGGGATATCGAAGGCGGCGCGCGACGCTGCCGAGGACGAGCTGATCGCCGAGGCCCTGGCCCGGTTCAGTCGTCGCGCCAGTCTCATCGCCCGCGAGCTCGGGCATGACGGCTACCGGATCGTGCACATCAACGTCGGGACTGCGGGCGGGTTTCGGCCGCAGGAAGCCATGATGAGAACGATGGCCGTCGCTGACGTTGCCGCGCCGACGATCGAGGCCGGCACACAGACAATGTCGGTGACAATCAACGGTACGGTCGAGCTCGACGGGGGCGACTGAGGTGGTTGCCCTCAGTTCAGCATGTTCTTAGGCTAGGCCATCTGATGAGGCTCCCGGGGGCAATAAGAATGAACCAAACCACGCGATCCCTTGCGATCGGGCTGACAGCGACCATTCTCGGCGCGGCAGCAACGCCAGCGGCCGCGCAGCGGATGTCCGGCCAAGAAGCCATCAGCGCACTGCAAAATGGAGGCTATGTGCTCGTCATGCGCGAGGCGCCGGCAAGCCTCGAAGCCGCGCGTTCCAGCGGCCGTGGTGGCGGCTTCGGTTTCGGCGGCGGTGGCCGCCGCGGTGGCGGTGCACCGGCACCCGAGCCCACCGAAGAGGCATTGGAGCCGATGAGCGCCGCGATGCTCACCGGCATGCGGCATGCAATCTGGACCTTCGACATTCGCGTTGGCGCCATTTATACGAGCCCGACCCGCCGGACCCGGGAGCATGCCGAGGAAGTTCCTTTCGTCGAGATCACCGTCGTCGACGAGTTGAGCCTCGACGAGGCCGATTCGGGCTGGCTTGCCGGCAAGCTGGCCGAAACGCCGACGGATGACTCGAACACGATCATCGTGACCCATTCGCCGAACATCGAAAACGATCTCGGGATCGGGAATGTCGGCCTCGGCGAAACGCTGATCGTGCGCCCCGGCGCGGAGCCGGAAGTTGTCGGCCGGCTCGGGCTGCGGGAATGGTCCGTGCTCGCAATCGAGCTCGGCGGCTGAGGTGGTACTATCTGGCCGGGATCGGGCATCAGGAGTCGATCAATGAAATCAATAAAGAGCGCGATTCATTTTTCCCTCGCCTGCGCAGCTGTATCGGCTTCGACAGTGGCGCTCGCCCAGGGGGGGCGCGGCGGCGGCGCACCCGTCGAGCTGGACGCGGAGCGGCTGATCCCGGCCGAGCAGACGATCGATCCCGACTACGATGTGCCGCGCACCTCATGGGGCGACCCCGTGATCGAAGGCCACTGGAGCACCGACGACATGCGCGGCGTCTCGTCGCAGCGATCCGAGGAGTACGGCACTCAGGAATTCCTGAGCGAGGAGGATTTTCTCGAGCGCGCGCGGAGCCAGCAGCGCGGCCGCGATTCCGCCGTCGAGACCGAAACCTTCCTGCGCAACGAATGGGGCACGCGAACTTTTGGCTTCTCGTCGATGGTCGTCGACCCGCCTAACGGGCGACAGCCGGGGCAGACCGAGGCCGGGCTCGAGCTGGCCGCCGCCAACCGCTCGGGCGGAACCTTCGGCAGCGAGCACTTCCATGTCTTCAATGATTTCTCGATGTACGACCGGTGCATCTCGCGCGGCATCAACAGCGGCATGGGCGCAGCCATCTACGGCAACGGCATCATCATCGCCCAGAGCCCGAACTCGGTGGCGATCACCTATGAGATGATCCACGAGACCCGCATCATCCCGCTCGATGATCGGCCGCATCTGCCGCTCGACATCAAGCAGTATGCAGGCAACGGCCGCGGCTACTGGGACGGCGACACGCTCGTCATCGAGTCGATGGGTTTTCATCCCAAGGTGCGCGTCGGCGCGGCAACGCCGAGCGACCAGATGCGGACCACCGAGCGCATTCGCCGGATTGATCCGGAGATGATCGAGTACCGCATCACGATCGACGACCCCGTCAGCCTCGAGGCGCCTTACACGATGCGCCTGATGTGGACGACCCAGCCCGATTACTACGTCTGGGAGTACGGCTGTCACGAAGGCAACGGCGCCGTCGGCAACTCGCTGAGCGGCGAGCGCGCCTGGGAGCGTGACGTGGCCGCGGCAATAGCCGCCGGCGAGCCGCCGCCCGGACGCGACGGCAGCGTCTACGGTGCACCGAGCGCCGATGCCGAGATCTTCGACATCAACGCCGGCGAGTAGCGACCACTCGAATTCGATAGCAGAGGCGATAGCAGAGGCAGACGCTTATGCGGCGTCGCTTCGCGCAGTCTCCCGTTGACGCTCCTGCGCGTAGAAATACGCCGGCAGCGCACAGGACAGTCCTATCAGCAGATTCAGGGCGATGAAGAGGTACGGGCTCGGACCGTGAGCGAAGCGGTTCCGGTGGAACATAAAGGCCCAGAAAACGAAGGACGAGATCAACAGGTCCGCCGTCAGGCCTCCCACCGCAGGATTCGCAAATGCTGCGGCAATAAACCGGGGCAGACTCAAGCCTTCGCCAATGAAGAAATCCGCAAAGAAGACTGCGGGAACGATTGCACCGATGATTGCTGCAACCAGAAAGAGTGTTTTCATTGCGGCCCCCGATTCTGCTTGCCCAGACCAGGCGTCTGCCCGCTCACACCAGGCTTCCGCCCGCTCGCACTAGAAGTCGTTCGCGTCGAGAAACCCGGCCATCAACGCGTTGAACGCGGCCGGCTGCTCCATCATCAGGAAATGCCCCGTGTTCGGCATAACCTCGACTTCCGCCAGCGGCGCAAAATTGCCGAGCGCATCCGCGTCGGGTGGTGTGGCCGTGCCCGCCAGGACGACCAGGGCCGGAACCTCGAGCTGCCCCTCGCCATCAGCCACGAAACTGCCCATCGACGAACCGACGGCACTCGCGCGCTCGTTCGAGGGGCTCAACATCATGTGCAGGACGCGGTCCTGGATCTGTGGCGTCGTCGCCTCGACGAAGAAACCCCGGATTACGGTCTCTCTGAACACGCCGAACTCATCCGGCGGCATCTGTGGAAACTGCTGTGCCTGCTGTGGCGGCACGATGCCACCGTCCACCGCAATGATGCCCTCGACGTGATCCGGATAGTTGAGCGCATAGGTCGAAATCACGGGGGCGCCCATGCTGTGCCCGACGAGCATGATGTCGTCGACACCCGCGGCGACACGCACCGCTTCGACGGCGTCCGCATAGTGATCCATCGTGTACTGCCCGTCAGGAGACGGGTCGCTCAGACCGTGGCCCGGCAAATCCAGGGCAATTACCCGGTAGTTGTCGCTGAACGCAGCCAGTTGCTCCGTCCATGCCGTCGTATCGCAGGTCCAGCCGTGCACGAAAACAATCGCGGGCCCCTCGCCTTCGGCGATCCAGTAGACATCCTGGCCGTCCAGCGATGCGATCTCGGCCGACGCCGACGACATCCAGAGCGCGGCGACCGCGACTGCAGATCCGATTCGATTCATTCTCATGTCCTAAAGCTCGAGCCCCGGCTTGGTCCGATCAAAGATCGAGATCTCATCGCCGATCTCGATACCGAGCAGGTCGTGCCCGACGACCAGCGGACCGTCGTAGGTCCGTCGCGTCTCCTCGACGAGTTCCTCGTTGCCGACGACGGGAATGCCCGGCGCACTGAGGTTGACGAGGTGGGTGTAGACGGCGAGCCGGGGTTCTGCCATCGAGAAGATGCGCCCGACTTCCTCCGGCGTCGTGTGATGATCCCTGATTCTGATCAGCTCGGGATACTGCTCGTAGAGCTCCGGCCGGCCGGTGACGACCTCGTGGATCAGCACGTCCACCCCCTCGCCCATGCGCGCGATGTTCTCATCGTAGCGCGTGTCGCCCGAGATCAGGACCGACCGCCCGGCATAGTCGATGCGATAGCCGACCGCGGGCTTGATGAGCTCGCCATGATCAACGGCAAAAGCCCGAACCGTCACGCCATTCTGGTCGTAGACGATGCCGTCCTCGGAGAATTCGGTCACGTCGAAATCCGCCGCCTCGCGCGGCAGGTTCTCGTCGGGCACGCGGATGTCGATATCGCGTTTGTAGGCCGCCTTGAGCCCGTCGGTGATGTCGCTCATGCCCTCCGGACCCCAGATCGCGAGCGGCCAGGTGCGGCGGCCGAAAGCCGGCGGCAGCCAGCCGGTCAGCCACAGATCGGCGAGACCCGAGATGTGGTCGTGGTGAAAGTGCGTGATGAAGACGCCGTCCACCTCGCTGAGCGGCATGCCGAGCTGCCAGATGCGGATGCTCGCGCCACGACCGGCGTCGAACAGCAGCGTCGTCTCACCGGCCTCGACGAGCGTCGCCGCCTCGAACCTGTCGTGCAACGGCGTTGGCCGACCCGTGCCGAGCAGGGTGACGCGCATCGTCTGCGCAGCCGCGGTCTCCGCAGCAATCCAGAGCAGACCGCATACGAGCGGAATCCAGGACTTGGACCGTTTCATCAGGTACTTACTCCTCATCAGCAAGCGATATAACCCAGGGCACAGAGCCGCTGCCTCTCGGCCGGGCTCAATCCCTCGGCCGACGATTCTTCGGGCTCGAGCTGGACCGCAAGAGCGTAGGTCAGCCAGTCGTCAATCAGTTGGCTCAGGCGCGCGACGACCTCGGGGTTTGCATCGGCCAGGTTGATTTGATCGAGCGGATCGTTGGCATGATCGAACAGCTCGTATTCCGGATAGTCCATGCCTTCGGGGATGTAGACGTTGTGGACGAGCTTCCAGCCGCCGTCGATGACGGCATAAGCATCGCGCGGGAACGGGCCGGGTTCCGGCCCGTTGTCATCGCGCAGTTGCTCGGTGAAAACGGGCGTGGGCTGCCAGGGTTCCTGCGCATAGGCCACGCCACTCGACGCGAGCTGCCGCGGCTCGAGCAGGGACAAAAAGCTCTGCCCCTGGGCCGCTTCCGGAACGGCAAGACCGCTGAGCTCGAGCATCGTTGGCATCATGTCGATCGACTGCAAGGTATCGCGGATTCTCGTGCCGGCCTCGATGCGCCCGGGTGCCCAGAGAATGAGCGGGACGTTCGAGTTCGCACCATAAATCTGCAAGTGAAAATGGCTGTCCCGGTCGAGGAATTCCTCGCCGTGATCGGAAATGAAAACGAACAGCACGTCGTCGCTCAGCCCCATCTCGTCGAGCGAATCCATCAGCCGGCCGATCTCGTCGTCCATCGCCCTGATCGAGCCGTCGTACCAGTTCTTCTCTTGCTGCAGGTAGGGTTCCGGGTCGATGCCCGCCGCCTCGAAGGTCGCGGTCTTCGGCTCGCCATTCGGCCCGCCGCCGAAAGCCCCGGGGACGGCCTCGCGCAGTCGCGCCTGCATGTCCTGAAAGGCGGCGCGTGATGCGTCGTCACCGTACATCGTGTCATAGGGCTCGTAGCCGGGATAAGGAGAGTGCGGATCGGTCACGTGGATATTGATGAAGAACGGGCCATCCCTGTGCGCTTCGATCCAGGGAATCACGCGGTCGACGAATGGTCGCGTCGATTTACTGAAAGGCCCGCCGCCGACGATCGAGGTCGATTCGTGAAACTCCTCATAGCCCTGATGCAGATTGGTCGCGCGACCCATGAAGTTGTTCGACGAAAGCCCAAGCGTCGCGTAGCCCGCCTCGCGATAGACCTCGGCGATCGTCGTCGCTGTGTGCGGCAACAGGTCGAAGAATCGCTGCACGGTATTGGTTCGCGGGTACAGCGATGTATGAATGGCCGGCACCGAAACCTTGGTCCAGATGGCGTGCGACTGGGCGTCGAGCACTATCGCGCCCTGCTCCGTGAGCCGCTCGAGAGTCGGCGACGTATCGCGCTCGTAGCCGTAAGCGGAGAGATGATCGCTCCGGAGTGTGTCGGCCAGGAACAGGATGACGCCGCGCGGCGGGTCGTCGGTGCTCGCCTGCGCGAGCATCCGATTGCGAACGACGGGCGACCCCCAGAAACCGATCGCGTTGTCGCGTTCGGCCTCGAGCTCGAGCTCTAGCCGCACCGATTGCCCGGCGAACGCTGCGAGATCGAGCGGCATGAGCTGCCAGCTGTTCGATTCGGCGACGACCTGCTCGCCGAGCACGACGGCGTCGTCGCCGGACTCCGCCGTCACCCGAAACGTCACCGGCGACTCCTCGAGCGTGCCGACCGAGAGATCCAGCCACGGGTTCTCCGGCAGCTCGATGTCGAAGCTGACGCGCTCGGGCGCGCGGGTGATGATCGTCTCGTGGTAGCGGTTGGCGAGACCCTGCCATCCAATCCCCGAGGGAATCGACGCGAGATGCTCCTGCAGATAGGTAAAGCGAATGGATTCGATCTCGAACTCCGCCCCTTCGACACTCGCCGGCCGAATCAGCACATGGCGCATCGAGGCGGCCTGAATGTTCCCGGACTGATTGGCTGCAATCGTATAGGTCTGGATCTCGTCTGCGGCCGTGACATCGAGCATCATCGGCCAGCCGTTGGTCTGAATGCGGCTCACGATGGCCGGATAGTTCGGTGGCTGCGCGCTCAGATTGATGCCCATGCGCGTGTCGGCCGAGACGCGAGCGCGGATCTCTATCTGATAGAGCGTATCGCCATTGTCGATGTCGCCGGTTCGCTCGATGTGGATGAACGGGACGATATCGGTCGTCGCGCCGACGAGGTTGCCATTCTCAACGCTGAGGTTGTCTACGCCCGGGCCTGACGCCCACTCGAATTCGCCGCTGCCGTCGAACTGCAGCACGGTCGGCGCGAGACCCGGTGGCGGCGGGCTGCCCGAGACTTCGGCGCTGTCGAAAATATCCTGCAGGCGAATGAGCCGGGGCGCGTCCGGGGCGTCGGTGCCGCTGCAGGCTGAGAGCGCCAGGCCGACCGCGAGCGCCTGCGTCGCGTAAAGCAACCGGAAAACACCGCCCGCCGGGGAGCGTTTTGACGACATCACGGGATCCCCCTCCCCGTCGACGCTTCTGACTAACAGGCAATGTACCCCAGACTGCAAAGCCGTTGCAGCTCTGCCGGGTTTAGCCCCTCCATCGCCGTGCCGTCGGCCGGCAGCTCGGCCGCATCGGCATACCCCATCCAGTCTTCCAGCAACTGCCGCAGCGATTCCACAACGGCAGGGTTCTCAGCTGCCAGGTCGACCTGATCCAGCGGGTCGTTGGCGTGATCGAAGAGCTGGTACTCAGGGAGGTCCAGCCCCTCGTCGATGTAAACGTGATGGACGAGCTTCCAGCCTGCATCGATCACGGAATAGGAGAAGAACCGCGTGTCTCCCGGCACACCGCCCGGCGACTCCCGCATGCGTTCGCTGAACACGGGCGTCGGACTCCAGGGTGTCTGCGCGTAAGCGACATTGCCACTCGCGAGCTGTTCCCGTTCGAGCAGGGAGACGAAACTCTGGCCCTGCGCCGTATCCGGAACCGGCAAGCCGCTAAGCTCGAGCATCGTAGGCATCAGATCGAGCGACTGAATCGTCTGGTCGACGACGGTGCCTGGCTCGATGCGTCCCGGCGCCCACAGGACCAGAGGCACATTGGAGTTCTCACCGAACACCTGGCGATGGAAGTGTCCGCCATGCTCGAGGAATTCCTCCCCGTGATCGGAGATGAACACGAGCAAAACCTTCTCGCGCAGACCGAGCCGCTCGAGCGTCTCGACGATGCGTCCGAGCTCAGCGTCCATGGCCCGGATCGAGCCGTCATACAGATTGATGTGGTGCTCGAGGATAGCCACGGGCTCGATGCCGGCAGCCTGTATGCTCGCCGTCGTCGGCTCGCCGCGGGCCGGAGCGGCGACACCGTTGAAGTCGGGCACGATCTGGCGCAGCCGGGCTACGGCGTCGTCGAACCGGCGACGCGATTCAGCATCGCCCCAGTACGTATCGTAGGGCGGCTGGGGCATATACGGCGAATGCGGGTCCGTCACGTGAATATTGACGAAGAACGGCACGTCGCGATGCTGCTCCAGCCAGGGCAGCAGCTTATCGACCTGAACGCGGGCGCTCTTGCTTGGCGTGTCGCCGACGGCTTCGACCAGTGCCGCCGCCTCCTCGAAATCCTCGAATCCCTGATGGAGATTCGTGCCGGTGCCAACGAATGAGTTAGCTGACATTCCGAGGGTGGCGTAGCCCGCTTCACGATAAACCTCGGCCAGCGTCGTTGCTGCCGCAGGCAATCGGTCGAGCATCTGCTGCACCTTGTTCGTACGCGGATAAGTCGAGCTATGAAACGACGGCACAGACACTTTGGTCCAGGTCGAGTTCGACTGGTTGTCGAGCACCAACGCGCCCTCGGCCGCCAGCCTGGCGAGAGCGGGTGTCGTATCTCGCTCGTAACCGTAAGGTGTCAGGTGGTCGCGGCGCAGCGTGTCGGCAACGAACAGGATCACGCCCTGCGGCGCATCGGGCGACGAGGCCGGAAGTGCGCCGCTGTTCCTGATCGCCGGTGCGCCCCAGTAACCGACCGCCCCCGCCTGCCCGGACTCGAGCTCGAGAGAGAGCCGGACGCTTTGTCCGGAGAGAGCGGCAAGATCCACGGGCATCTCTTCCCAGCGCGCCGCGGTCGTCAGTGTGCGCTCTTCCGCGAGGATTACTTCGCCCGACTGTTCCGCCGTGACACGGAACGTGACCGGCAGTCGCTCTGCCGTGCCGATCGTGAGGTCCAGCCATGGTCGCGACGGCAGCGTCAGATCGTAAGTGACTCGCTCCGGCGCACGCGTGACGATGGTCTCCCGGGAACGGTGATCGAAACCCTGCCAGCTGACACCCGATGGCACGGTCGCCATGTACTCGCGGCGATAGATCAATCGCACCGACTCGATCTCGAAATCGGCGCCGGCAACATCGGTAGGTCGGATCAGGATCTGACGCATGCCATAGCCGTTGAGCTCCTGATTCGAAGCATGCGTGCTGAATGACGTGCCGACGGTTAGCGCATACGTCTGAAACCCGTCGCCCGCTATCAGCGGCGTCGACAGCGACCAGGGGATCAGGGTGCCCTGAATCGACAGCGCTTGCGCGTTTTGCTCGTCGGCGCTATCGAACAGAACGCTCATATTTGCGCCAGCCGAAACCCGCGCCGTTACCTCGACCGTGTGCAGCTGGTCGGGGTTATCGAGTCCTTCTGAGCGCGTGAGCCGGACAATCGGAAACTCACCCGATGTTGTCCCCGCGAGGCTTCCGTTTTCAACGCGCAGATTTTCCACACCGATGAGCGCGGCCGTCCCGGGCGCGGCATCTTCATCGAAGCGCAACACGGTTGGCGCGATGTCCTCGGCGTCTACCGCACCGGACACGCTTGCGTTTGCAAACTCGTCCTGCAGTCGAATCACCGTTGGCTCGCTTCCGGTTCCGCCACAGGCGGCGAGAAAGATGCAACACGCGGCTGATGACAAGACCCACCGAGAGAGTTGCAGGTTCATCAGATTGTGACCCCGAAAGGTTTCCTCAAAGCAAATGCAAATGCGATCGAAATAACGAAGAACCAGATCAGCCAGTGCATGCCGAAGCCGAACAGGTCGATCTCGGCATCCTCATACTCGATCGTAATCGATTCGAACGGGCTATCGGCCGGCAGCGCCGGCTCGGCCGGATAAAGCAACTCGTCGAGGAATCCTCGCGTGCGTATCGGCGAGCGACTGACGACGGCCTCGGTCGCGTCGACAAGCTTGCTTTCGCTGCTGCCCGCGAGCGAGACATCGAGCGTATATGCACCCCGCTCCCCGACCTCGAGACGCCAGACCATCTCACGCAACGACGGCACCCAGACGGCAGGCTCGACGATCCCTATTCCGCCCGGCGCGTCGATGCGGATATCGGGCTTGGCTTCCGTCACGGCTTCGGGCTTCAGAACCACATGCAAGCGCGTCGATTCGCCGGGTGCGAAACCGTCGTAGCCGTAATAGAACTGCAACTGGGCAATCACCAGAACCAGCGGCGGCAAGGTCCAGAGCATCGGGATCAGGGACAGACGCATGTAGGTCAGCGAATTGCGCAGGATGCCGCCCTGCGAGCGAAACATCGTCCGCAGGTCGTCATTGAACAGGCGAATCTCGAACAGGCCCGATGTGATCTTGTCCTTGACCGCATTGATGGCGTCCTGATTGGACGTCCGTTTGAAGATCAGCAGCAACACGACCGCCGTGGCGAGCGAGATCGGGAGTAATGTCACCCAGGGTGACAGGTCCCGAAACGGGCTCAGCAGCACGTCAAACAACGCGCGCAGCGGCGTGTTGATCAGCGACATAGGTCAGGAAATATAGCCAAGACCCTTGAGGCGCTTCTTGATCTCTTCTTCGGAGCCGGCATCCTCGAGCTGGGCCAGCTCCTTCTCGAGCGCATGCGTGATGAACTCCTCCGGCGACGAATAGCCGGCAATGTCGGCATACTTGCGCACCTTCTCAACGAGCTCCTTCTCGAGCTTTACCTTGGTCAATCCACCGAACACGTCTTCTCCTTCGTCTCAAAAAAGGGGTCCAAAAAAGGGGTCAGACCCCATTTCAAAAAAGGGGTCTGACCCCAAATCAATTCACGGGCTCATCAATATCGAACTCGGCGAGTATGGCCCGGGCAACGTCCTGCAGCCTGGGCGCGTCCCGCTTGAGCGGACGACTCGCGAACAAGACGCCCGGCACGGTCGTGTGATCCCACTCGTGATCGCCGGACCACTCGCCGAGATTGTCCGTAATGACCTCCTCACCGAGCACGGAACCGGATGCCGATCGACCGAGCGTACGCGTACCTTCCGCCCAGCCGACGATGATGTCCGGACCGATTTCGAGCTCTCCGCGGTCCGAGAAAACCTCGTCGCGCTCATAGACCCGGGTGACCGCCGGCGTCCCGGTCTCGGGGTCGACCGTCGCCAGCAGGGCCGCGCCGATCTCGTCGATCAGCGCTTCTCGCTCTTCGGGCGCGACGATTCCCTGGGACTCGCGCCCGGCAAGGTTGACGTAGAGCCCGTTCAGGCCCGCGTTATAGGCGCGAGTCTGGCTCCAATCGACGTTGAGAAGACCGATATCGTTATCGCCCGTCATCGGGCTGTCGATGACCGTGAGATATCCGTTCTCCCTGAGCCAGGCATTGAGATCGAACGACCGACGGAACGACCCGAAGCCGTGATCCGACATCACTACCAGCAACGTGTCGGCGCCCATCGTCTCGAGCGTGTCGCCGATGATTGCATCGTAGCGGACGTAGAGATCCTGGATCACGTTGGCGTACTGAGCGTCGCGCTCGGCGTCGTGGGCGGGATGGCCCGGGTCCTGCGTATGCCACATGACGTGGCTGATCTGATCGAGATTCCCGAAGTAGTAGAACAGGAAACCGTTGTTGTAGTTCTCGAGCGAGTAATAGTACTGCTCGATGACCTCGTCGCCCGCAATGCCGGCCTGCGCGAGATACTCGTCGAAATCCAGGAACCCTTCCTGATTGGCCTTGGCGTCTTCCGGCATTTCCTCCGTATAGAACCGGCCCGTCGCCTCGGCGAGCTCGGCCGCGAAACTCGATGGGTGCGAAATCTGGCCGGCCGGCGCCATGGGATCGATGTCGATCGGCGACACGTAGAGCTCGAAATCCGGTTCCAGGGACTTGAGGTAGAAGCGCGCCATCGCACCAACGGTCTGGGTCGGAATCAGATCGAAGGAGAGCGGGACCCAGTCCGACCAGTCGCCGACGTGCAGCACACGCTCCTCGTCGCCGACGACGAGCTTGACGACCGGATCGACGGGATCGATATAGACGGTAAAAGGCGCCACGGCCGACGGTATCGCGCCGTCCTCGTCAGGCAGGCGAAACGGATTCGGTGGGCCATGAATCTCGGCCTCGACGACGTTGTCGTCGACCTCGACCTCGAAGCCCAGGCCGCTATCGATGTTGCGCCCGCGCACCGCGAACCGCCGCGAGGTATAGAACGAGAACTCGCCGGAGACGCCCTTGAGATCGGTTGTGCCCATACCACTGAGCTCGCGTGTCGCCTCGCCGATCGGCGGAAAATTCACGGGCATCCGAATGATGCTCGACTCGACACCGTGATCCTCGAGCACTTCCCAGAACGTGCGGCCGCGACGCAGGAGCTCGGTGTCGCCACCCGACAGCGGAAACTGGTACTGCCCGACCGTGATGGCGAAGCCGCCATCATCCACATGCAGCATCGATGGGATCGGCAACAGCGACTCCGGATCGCGGTGCACGAAATCGAAAATGCCGTGCCCCCCGGAATCCATACCGGTCATCATGTCCGACCAGGCAACGGGGCTCTGCGGCGGGATGGCGGTCTCGAGCGGCGTAAAGCTGCCTTCGGCGGCCAGGCGGGCAAAGTTGGGCATGCGGCCCGCCTCGATGAGCTCGCGCGTAAAGTCGTAATCCATGCCGTCGATGCCGAGCACGATCATGCGCATCCCGGGCTCGGAGCCGCCGCCACAGGCCGCTAGCCAGACACAAAGACCTGCGACGATTGGCCAGCGAAGTGGATGCATCGCCGTCAGATATTCTGCAGCGCTTCGCGCTTGAAGAGCGCGCGGCCGTCCATGTAGGCCGGGGGCTCGAGGCCAAACAGCTTGAGAAAGCTCGGCGCGAGGTCGATCAGCGACGGTTGTTCCTCTTCCATCGGAACATTGGCGAACAGGATGCCCGGCACGAGCCGCGGATCGATGCAATGGTCGCCGCTCCAGGCCTTGACGTTGTCCTCGAAAATCGGGCCCGAGACCATGCCCGTCGCGCAATCCCAGGAAATCCGGTAGCCGGAGTTGTAACCGATGACGAGGTCCGGCGCGTTCTCGGAATAAGGTCCCGCATAAATGTCGGCGGCGTCGAAGACCCGCTCGATGCCAACGGCCTCGCGCTCGGGATCGACGATACCCTCGAGACCCTTGATGATCTCGGCCTTGACCGCCCGGGCCTCTTCTCCCGGCTCGACGATGCCCATCGCCTCGCGACCCTTGAGATTCAGGAACATGCCCGACAACCCGAGCGAATAGGCTTTCGTTTGCGACCAGTCGACATCGGCAAGCCAGTCGCCGTCGCCGCTGGCCCCTTCCTTGAGCGTCAAGAGCCCCTGCTGCTGCAACCAGCCGTTCAGGTTGACGCCGCGCTGAAACGAATCGAACCCGTGGTCCGAGATTACGAGCAGCACGTCGCCGGGCTTTAGCTTCTCCATGACCCGGCCAACGATCGCGTCGTTGTGCTCGTAGATCTTGCGAATCGCATCGCGATGCTCGGCCGCCGAGATGTCAGCGCCCTTATTGGCCGGATGCTCGGCCTCGAGGTAATGCCAGAACATGTGCTGGATTCGATCGACGGCATCGAAGACGCAGGTCAACGTGCCGTGGCGCAACTTGTCGAGCGCCGCGAAAAACATCTTTTCGCGCTCGGAGTCGATGTCATAGGTTTGCTCGAGAAACGTTCCGTCGTCGGTGACGCCCTCGTTGAGCGCCCAGGTGTCCTCGGCCAGCCCCAGCGTCGAGTAAGGACCCCCGATCTTCTTGGCCAGGTAATTCGAGTAATAGGCCGGATGCGAAATCGGCATTGCCGGGTTCTCAGGATCGATGCTGATGGGTGTGACGTAAAGCGAAAAATGCTCGCCCATCTCCGTCACCATGACCCGGCAGCAGCCGCGAACCTTGACGCCCGGCGCGGCATGAAACTCGAGCTGCACCCAGTCACTGAGCACGTGAGGCGTAAGCTCGAGCTCGAGCTTGCCGATCGTCAGTTGGGCCTTGTTGTTATCCATGTCGCGCTCGATGCGCAGCGGAATCTCGAGCGGCGGGCTTTCCTTGAGAAATGTGTTTTCAGGCCCCTGCAGCATGGACTCGATAACGCCGTCGGTCTGCTCGAGCTCGATTCGGATACCACCCTCTTTGATCTTTTCATCGGTCTGACGGGTCGTGAATAGCAGGAACGTGCCCTGGGTGCCGAGCAGATCCGGCACGCACATCGCCGAGAGCTGAGCACCATAGAACTTGTCCGGCGGGAAGGTGATCGGCACCCGAAGCACGGTGCTCCAGATATTGTGATCGCCGAGGATGCGCCAGAAGGGTTTAGATTTCCGGAGCTGTCGGATGTCGGGCTTCCTGGTCGGAATCCGGTACTTGCCGATGTCCAGTGTCCGCTCCACGCCGCCGATATGCGTCGACGAGAGCAACGGCAGATACGTGCGCCGGTCGCGGTTCAGAAAATCGAAAATGTTATGCCGCGCCGGGTTGGTGCCCGTTGCGAACGAAGACCAGGCGACGGGCGACAAGGCGGGATAGGTCGTTCCTAGACGCCGGTAGCAACCCTGCTCCCTCAGTTTCTGAAGATTTGGCAAGAGTCCCTGGTCGAGGTATTGCTCGGTGAGCTTGGGATCCTGACC
>DATCZB010000095.1:0-13597 GCA_036526155.1 Gammaproteobacteria bacterium | reverse complement strand
TCGTTGTAGCGCGTCGAGCGACCCAGATCGAGCCTGACGACTTTGCCCAGCCAGTCGACATAGCTGACGACGATGGGCTTGTCGAACCCGTAATACGCCCTCAATTGCTCGAGCTGCGCCTCCGACAACACACTGCCCCCGACACCTCGGTTGGCAGCAACGCTGCCTCGGTCGCCTCCGGACAGCATGGCCTCGGTCATCATGCGCTCGATCGGTCCACCGGGAACGATTCGCGTCACGGCGAAGACAAGCAGCGTCACGCCAATAAACGTGGGTATGATCAGGAGGAAGCGCCGGATGAAATAGCTTGTCGTTTCCATGCTGCTCTTCGCCCGAACCTGAACGCCGGGGCGGCTAGCCCAGCCGCGCAAGCGCCGCGTTGAAGGTTGCGCTCGGCCGCATGAGGGCGACGATGAGCTCGGGAGCGGGATGATAGTAGCCCCCTATGTCGACCGCGACTCCCTGCACGGCGTTGAGTTCGCCGACGATTCTCTGCTCGTTCGTGGCGAGCTCTTCTGCTACCGGGGCGAAGGTAGCGGCAAGCTCCTCGTCTTCCGATTGCACCGCAAGCGCCTCGGCCCAGTAGAGGGCGAGATAAAAGTGGCTGCCCCGATTGTCGAGCTCACCGACCTTGCGCGACGGCGCCTTGTTTTCGGCCAGCCATTTGCTGTTGGCCGCATCGAGCGCTTTCGCAACGACCGAAGCCCGGGCGTTGCCCGACTTTCGCGCCAGGTCCTCGATTGAGACGGCGAGCGCCAGAAACTCCCCGAGCGAGTCCCATCGCAGGTGGTTTTCGGCGAGGAACTGCTGCACGTGCTTCGGCGCCGAGCCGCCGGCACCGGTTTCGTACAGCCCGCCGCCCGCTAGCAGCGGGACGATGGACAGCATCTTGGCGCTGGTACCGAGCTCGAGGATCGGAAACAGATCGGTCAGGTA
This sequence comes from Gammaproteobacteria bacterium, assembly GCA_036526155.1. Taxonomy (GTDB): domain Bacteria; phylum Pseudomonadota; class Gammaproteobacteria; order Steroidobacterales; family Rariloculaceae; genus DATCZB01. The sequence continues at coordinate 12,661 of DATCZB010000095.1, read as the reverse complement.
ATCGCGCAGGACGTTGCCGGTGACCGAGATTGCGTTCTGCCCGGCCCGGACCAGCCCCAGGGTCACCTGCGTCGCCTCGACCGGCGACAGGATCCTGATGTCGAGCCCGCTCGTATCGTGATCTCCGAGGTAGCGCTCGACCTTTTCGATCAGGTTTCGATCGTGCGCGCGCAGCGGGTCGAGCCAGAAGATCGTCGCATCACCCGTTGCCCTCGCCCGTTCGACGGCCAGCCTGACCCAGTCCCGAATCGCAATATCTTTCGTCTGACACATGCGCCAGATATCACCGGCCTCGACCGGCAACTCGAGCAACACGCGACCTGATTCATCGCGCACCCGAACCGTACCGGCCGCCTCGATCTCGAAGGTCTTGTCGTGCGAACCGTACTCTTCGGCCTTCTTCGCCATGAGCCCGACGTTGCTGACATTGCCCATGGTCCGAACGTCGAATGTGCCGTGGCGCTTGCAGTCCTCGATGACGGCCTGGTAGATGCCGGCGTAAGAACGGTCCGGGATCAGGGCCTTGGTGTCGTGCAGCTCGCCGTCAGGGCCCCACATCTTGCCCGAGCTTCTGATGGCGGCCGGCATCGATGCGTCGATGATGACGTTGCTCGGCACGTGCAAATTGGTGATGCCCTTGTCGGAATCGACCATGGCGAGCGGCGGGCGCGACTGGTAAGTCGCCTCGATATCCGCCTCGACCGCGTCACGCTGCTCCGCATCGAGATCTTCGAGCTTCGTATAGACGTCCCCGATCCCGTTGTTGGCCTCGACACCGATCTGCTCGAAGAGCGCGGAATGCCTGGCGAAGACGTCGCGGTAATAGACGCTGACGGCATGGCCGAAGATGATCGGGTCGGACACCTTCATCATCGTCGCCTTGACGTGCAGCGACAGCAGCAAACCCTTGTTCCTGGCGTCGTCGATCTCCGCGGCGAAGAACGCCCTGAGACGACGGCAATTCATGACGGCGGCGTCGACGACCTCGGCTTCGAGCACGGGGGTCTCGGCCTTCAGCACGCGCGTCTCGCCTGTCGATGTCTGGAGTTCGATGACGAGGTTTCCGGCCACGTCGATCACGGCCGACTGCTCGCTCGAATAGAAGTCGCCGTCGGTCATGTGCGCGACGTGCGTGCCGGAATCGGAGCTCCACTCGCCCATGGAGTGCGGATTGCTCATGGCGTATTCCTTGACCGGCCTCGCCACTCGCCGGTCGGAATTGCCTTCCCTGAGCACCGGATTGACGGCGCTGCCCAGGACCTTCGAGTAGCGTTCCCGTATCTCCCGCTCCTCGTCGGTTTCCGGCTCCTCGGGATACTCCGGGAGATCGTAGCCCTGTTGTCTGAGCTCCTCGATCGCCGCCGTCAGCTGCGGCACCGAGGCACTGATATTCGGCAATTTGATGATGTTCGCCTCGGGCGTCCTGGCCAGGCGGCCCAGCTCGGCAAGGTCGTCGGGCTGACGCTGCTCAGGCGTCAGACGCTCGGGAAACTGGGCGATGATGCGCCCGGCGAGCGAGATATCGCGCGTCTCGACCGCAACGCCGGCGGGCGCCGTAAAGGCCTGCACGATCGGGAGCAGAGAATAGGTCGCAAGCGCCGGTGACTCGTCAGTTTCCGTATAAATGATCTTAGCCGTCAATCTCGTACCCTTCCCTAGTGCCTGACGCGATGCTGCCCTGCGCAGGCCGAAATTATAGCCCCTGCTCGAGCTCTCTCAGGAGGGAAATGGCATCAGCCGCACCGGGCCGGATCTCGCTGAGCGCGACCGCATAGTCGTAGGCTTCCCGGGCGGAACCGGTATCCCGCAGCATCGTGGCCAGAGCGAAGAGCGCGTCAACGTGGCCCGGAAAGCGATCGTGCACCCCACGCAACAGCTCGATTGCCCGCTCGGACTCGCCGGCATCGTTCAGCGCGATCGCGAGCACATAGGGGTAATAGGGATCACCATCGGCACTGGCCGCCGCCTGCTCGAAGTGGCCAAGCGCCTCATCCGCTCGTTCGGTGCGAACCAGCGCAAACCCCAGCGAGAGCAGCAGCGCCGGATCCTCCGGGTGCGCGGCGAGCGCCTCGCGGAGGACGGCTTCGGCGTCGTCGGCACGGGCCCGGTTGCGATAGATTTCCGCCAGATTGACGCTCAGAGCGGTCTCGGCGGGGTGTCGCTCGATCGCGGCAAGCAGCAGTCGCTCGGCGGCGTCGAACTGCCCGAGATCGGCCGCCACGGCAGCTGAGTTCAGCGCGCCCTGCGCCCGATCGCTGTTGAACGTCTGAATCGACAGATATTCGGCTAACGCGGCATCGAGATCAGCCTGCCGCCCCGGGCTCAATTGACTGCGCGCCGGCAGCAGCGCGCGAGCGGCAGCCGTGCGCAGCGCGAGCAACTCGTCGGTCAGGAAACGCTGCGCCAGGTCGATGCGTGGCGCCGGCGCCAGCGCGGCCGAGGCGTCGAGCGCCGCCAGACGGACGATCGGGGACGCATCATCCAGACTCGTCCCGATCAATCCGGAGTCGGCGGGTGAAAGCTGCCGCGCGAGCAGACTGAGCGCCGTCGCTCGCGCGATTGCCGGCTGGCTGGTATCAGCCACGAGCGCAGACAGTTGCAGATGGTTGTCAGCTGCCCAGTTTCGACCGGCCTGCAGGGCCTCGCCGAAGTGCGGCGCGTTCCACCTTCCGTCCGGAAACCACTCTGCGACTCGGGACGCAGCCCAGGCGCTGGATTCCTCGCTATGGCAATCAGTGCACGCGTTCGGCGCGCCGAGCGTGGCAGACAGACCGGGTCGCGGAACGCGAAAACTGTGATCGCGCCGCGGGTCCACAACCATATACGTCTCGGCGCGCATGTGGCAGGACACGCACCGGGCGGCTTCCGACTGCGGCTCGTGTCGATGATGCCCGGGCTGATCGTAGGCTGTCGCCAGGTGGCACTGGGCGCAGACCGCGTTGCCTTCGGCCCGGAGCCGCGCGCTGTGCGGTTCGTGACAGTCGCTGCAGGTCACGCCCGCTGCCGCCATGGCGCTCTGCATGAATGATCCGTAGACGTACACCTCGCCTAGGATCTGGCCGTCGGCGTGATAATTCCCCTCCTCGAGCAACGACGGCCGGTAACCGTCCAGCAACGGCTGGCCTGGCTCGTGCGCGTCGGTCAGCTGGGTCCTGAGCGAGTGACACTGCGCGCAAACCTCGACCTGCTGGGCTCCGGTCGCGGCCGGCTCGCGCGATGCAATGCGTGCGCCTGCGGTGAACACCCAGCCGTGGTCCCGTGCCGGGAGGGCCGGCGGCGGCACTTGCGGATTCGCCGCATGTACCGAGCCCGGACCATGGCAGGCCTCGCAATCGACGTCGATGCTGCTCCAGCGCGTCGCAAACTCATCGGCGGCAAAGTCGAATCGCTTTTCGAGGTTGGTCGAGTGGCAATCCGCGCACATCGTGTTCCAGCGCTGAAACACGCCGGTCCAGTGCAACGGATCGAGATAATCGATGTTCTCGTCGGGATAAAGATGAAACCATCGCTGGCCGCCGTCCGCTTCCGGACGCGAATCCCAGGCGATGCTCAGCGCCTGAATCTTGCCGTCGCCGAGCTCCAGAAGATACTGCTGCAGCGGGTCCACACCGAAAACATAGCTGACACTGAACTCCGTGGGCTCACCATCGGGGCCGTCCGTGCTGATGACGAACTCCCCGTCCCGGCGCAGAAACTGCGTCGTGACGTCGCCATGGCGCAAGGTCGCGCCATCGAAATCGCCGAGCACCGTCGCCTCGGTCGCCGCCTGCATGGCGAGATCGTGGTGCGACCCGAGCCACAGTTCCGTCTGCTCGCGGTGACAGCCGGCGCAGCTCTCACCGCCGACATAGCTTGCTTCCGCCTCGACCACGGCCGTCGCCTCTGGCTGCTGAGGAGGGCCGCAGGCTGCCAGACCGGATAGCGGGATCAGCAGCCACGCTCGGCTGAAGAGGCCGCGACCGTTTGCCGATTGCTGCTTTGCTAACATTCGCCGGGTATGCACGGCCCCAATTCTAATACCCCCTGACCCGACGGGCGCGCCCGATGTCGCTGTTACGTGAGCCACTGCTCCATTTCCTCGCCGCCGGCGCCGTGCTGTTCGCCGCCTTTTCGCTGACCGGCAGCGACGAAGCGACCGGGGACGGCGACGCGATCGTCGTCGATCGGCGCGCGCTGCTGACCTTCCTTCAATACCGCGCCAATGCGTTCGACCCCGGGACCTTCGGCGCCGCGCTCGACGCCATGAGCGATGCTGAGCTCGGTGAGGTGATCGCCGCCTATGTCGACGAAGAGATTCTCTATCGCGAGGCCCTCGAGCTCGGCCTGGAAACCAGCGACAACATCATTCGCCAGCGCATGGTGCAGAAAATGACGTTTCTGATCGGCGACCTGACGACGCAGGACTCAGGCTTCGATCGTGGCGCGGTCGAAGCGTACTTCGCCGATAACGTCGAGTCCTATGCGATCCAGCCCTGGGTGACTTTTACTCACGTGTTCCTCGACGCCGGGAAGCGCGGCGCGGACGGTGCAATCGCGGCCGCCGACGCGGCACTGGCAGAGCTCAACGACAGGCAGGCGCGATTCAATGACGCGCCGCAATACGGCGACGGTTTTCCGTTTCTGCGCAACTACGTCGAGCGCACGCTCGAGTACGTAGCCGGTCATTTCGGCTACGAGTTCTCGGCCGCGCTTGCGACTCTCGAGCCGTCCGCGAGCGAATGGCGCGGGCCGATTCAATCGGCCTTCGGGCAGCACCTCGTCCTGGTAACCGAAAACATGCCGCGCGCGTACCCCGAGCTCGATGACGTCCTGGGCGACGTCGAGCGCGACCTGTCCGAGCAACGCTCACTCGCGGCGATGCAAGACCTGATGAGCGAGATTCGCGCGCGTTACGCAGTCGAGGTCGGCGAGATCCGCACCGGACCGGCGCAATGAGACGGGCCGGCAGGCGTCTCGTGCCGCGTCTCGCTGCACTCGGTCTGGTATTGGCGCCGGCTCTGACCGTGGCACACGACGCGCGACCCTTGTCGATCACGCTGATCGAGCAGGCGGTTGACGTTTTTCGAGTCGTCGTGCGCATCCCGCCAACGGTCGAAGCAGCCAATCTCCCGCAGATCACGTGGCCCGATACATGCGAACGCCTCGACGGCGCCGACTCCGTCCGGGCGCTGACGAGCACGGGACTGATTCAGTGCCCGGGCGGGCTCGCGACACGCCCGATCCGGATCGACTACCCCTACTACAACCCGTCGATCACGACCCTGATTCGACTTCAGACCCGCGACGGTTTTCTCCTGTCCGCCGTGTTGCCGCCCGATGAGCTCGAGTGGACGGCGCCGGCCGAGCCGACGCTGGTGTCGGTTGCGATCGATTATCTCAAGCTCGGCATACGCCATATCTGGGCGGGCATCGATCACCTGTTGTTCGTCGCCGGCCTGCTCCTGCTTGCGCGCCGCCCCGGCAAGATCTTCTGGGCCATCACGGGGTTCACGGTCGCCCATTCGATCACGCTCTCACTCGCAGCGCTGGACCTGATTCGCGTCGCGGTGGCGCCTGTGGAAGCGATGATCGCCCTTTCGATCCTGTTCCTGGCCTCGGAAATCGCGCGCAATGACGCGACGACCTTCAGCCGACGCTTTCCGGTCGTGCTGTCGTTCGTCTTCGGGCTCCTGCACGGGTTTGGCTTCGCCAGCGCACTCGGCGAGATTGGCCTGCCGCGCACGGAGCTGGCGGCCGGATTACTGTTCTTCAACCTCGGCGTCGAGCTTGGTCAGCTCGGCTTCATCACGCTGGTCGTCGCCATCGTGCTGACGGTCAGAACGCTGGTGCCGCACCTGCGCCGGCTGCAAGCCCCGACACTGGCGCGAGCGAACCTCGCCGGCGCCTATTGCCTCGGAATACCTGCGGCGTTCTGGTTTGCGCAACGCACGGCGACGGCCTTCGGGCTGTAGGTCCCGGGACGAATGCGGCTGGTGGCGCGCATTCAGGTCAGAGCGTCCCGTTGATGTAATCGCGGGCGTGGAAGAATGCCTGGGGCCCGAGCACCATCCCCATTCTGCGGCCCGGGATGTCGTCGGCCGGCGGATGAATCCCGCCCCAGATGCGCGACAGGCTGCATTGATCCGAGGCGTCGACATACTTCGCCCACTCGAGCGTCAGGCCGACGCTGGGGCCATCCTCGAAGACCAGGAACCGCTCCTGTTCGGCGGGAAACTCGCTCTTGCCGCCTGGAAAATACTCATCCCCGGTGAAAAGCGCCAGCAGCTCGGCGGCCGTGCGCGAATAGGTCGAGTGACCGGAAACGTAACCCGCGAATGGCGGCGTGACGAACGTCGGCCGCTGATACGGCCACCAGTTCTCGGCCAGGATCCAGCCAACGCCGGCTTCGTCGAAATTCGGGTTGTTGATGAAACCCGGTCCGCGCCAGGCAAACAGCTTGATCTTGCCGACGTTGAGCGCGTCGATACCGGCCACAGCGGGATCGTCGGCCAGCGGATCACCCGGTCGCACGCAATCGATCACCCGGTTGCTGAGGTCACCGGCCGGATCGTCCGGATCATCGATATACGGCATGCCGGCCGCATTGTAGGGACAATGCGCATCGCCAGGGTCCGTGCTCTGGCCCAGATCCGCCATGGCGCGGATTGCCGAAACCGGCCGCACGTAGTCGTAGCAGCCCTTGGCGCTCCAGGCAGCGATCGCCGCGTCGTGCATGGCTCCGCCGAGCGCGAAATAGATCTTTACGTCCCACTCGAGCGGGCCCAGCGTGGGGCCCGTGCCTTCGAAGCGTTTTTCGAGCCCGGGGTGGTCGCTGATCTCGTTGACGATGACGAACCAGTGGCCCGGCGGCGTCTCGGACTCCGGACCGTCGGCCCAGAACTCGGCGATCACGCGCGCGTAATCGGCGAGCGGCACGAGCTGCGGCTCGTAGGGTTGCCCGGTCGCAGGATTCACCGTGTAACCGGTCTCGGGCGTGCCGCCCAGCAACAGGTCGTAGAACCCGGGATGTTCCGCGAACGTCGTCGGATAGCTCTGGATATTGCCGATGCTCGCCGGCGAAATGTCGATGAGCCCGGCGCCCCGTCCCCGGGTCGTATCGAGGTGGCTCGACCAGACGGAAACGAGCGAATGCGTCCACTGGTACTGATCCGGGAAACTGGTCGTCATCGGCGGCGCGCCGGGATCGAGATAGACCGGATAATCGAACCCCGCACGCTGACAGATCGAGCTATCGGCTGCCGTCATCGCGAAAGGATGCACGGCACCCCATTCGGGGCTGACGAATGGCGGCGCCTCGTCGACGACGTTACCCGACTGGTCGATCGACACGGTCAATGAAATCTGCTGCCATCGATTCAGGTCGATGATGTCGGGGTTGCCGGGCTTCTCCACCTCGATCGGTGGATTGAACGGTGTGTAGTCGATCGACGCATAGGCGTTGGCTTCGTTCGCGCCGTCACTGAGGCCGTAGGCAAGATAACAATCGGCAATGTAGTTGCCGAGCGCAGACGGCGACCCGAGCTCGTAAGACGTGCTCGTGTCGGCGCTGTCGTAGCCTAGCTCGACCATCGTGTCGTCTGCCAGCCGGGCCGTCTCTGCGGCGCCCGGAGAGCTCTCGAACCGGTGCCGGATGATCCGGTAAGCGGCGAAGCTGATCGCCTCCTCGCGCGCAACCTGCCGGTCACGGGGAAACGTGGGCGCGGCGAACGCGCACGTGGAGTTATTCTGGGTCTTGCCCAGGAGCCACGTCGACGAGGTATCGTCGAAGGCAGCCCAGGCATCGTACATGGCAGCCGATATATGCCAGAGGTTGCGCGCATGCACCGTCGGACGCGCGAAGTCGTTGCGGATGCCTTCCAGCAAGACTTCGTTCCAGATCCGCGCCACCGAAGGATTCCCGTCGTCCCCGGTAAGAATCGTGCGCTCACTGCTGCTGCCGCATGCGGCCAGCCCCACGCCGAGGGCGACGATCACGGCGGCTGTTCTCATCAGGTACGCTCCCTTACCTTGTATTTTTCCCTTCGATTGCGTCGAAGAAAGCTGCCGGAGCGACTAGTCCTCCAGCTCCGCCGCCGCATCCATCAGTGCCTGGGTCTCCACACCCGAGCAAATCAGCGGCATCAGCATGTCGAAGGGCGCGAGCTCCAGTGTCTGGGTCGGCACGACCCAGGGCTCGGTCAGCACCTCGGGATCGTAGACCGTCGCATCGATGACGAGCGTTTCGGCGTCGACTCTCTGATAGCGCTCCACGACCCGGAGCGCGTCGGAGTGAAACGAGACCCGGCCCTCGGCCCAGATCCAGGTGTCTCCCGTGAAATTCTCGACCTCCACGACGAAAGTGTCTCCCTCCCAGTGGCCCACGGCGTCGCCCCGATAGGAAGGCGGCAGGTAGTCGCGATGCGGTCTGCCGTCCGTCGGAATCAGCTGATAGCCGTGAAACGTCTCCGACAGCATGACGACGAGCTCGGGCGTCGCGACGATCTGCCCCAGCGCGCCGACGTCGTACATACGAACGTTGAGCGTGCCGAAAGCCGTTGGCACGCATTGCAGCGTAGGGTCATCCTTGTCACTGAGCGTGGCCGCATGCTCGGCCGCCCGGGGCTGGTAGAGATCGGTGAACGACTGACCGCCGGGGCCGCCGACGCGAAAGCCCGGCCCGCCAACGTCACCGCCGCCCCACCAGACGCCGGACAGGTCCGGCTTCCCGTTGCTCATGCGCGGGATGTCGCCGTCGCTCTGAGCCTGCGCGGCACTCGCGGCCAGCGATATGACGACCAGAGCTGCGAGGCGGCTGGCCTCGCCGAAAGTCACGCGCCTCATCGGGCGTCGGGCCCTTCACGCGGACCGAACATGCCGTAGACGGTGCCGTCGGCCGTTGTCAGCTCGCGCAGCATGCCGTTCGGACGGTCCGCATCCTTGGCCCTGAATCCCGAGATCGTTACCACGTCGCCTTCCTTGATCACATTGGGCGAGTAGCCATTGCGAATCATGCCGCTCGGCGTGCCGGCCTCGAACGACCAGCGCACGAGCTCGCCGTCGTCGCCCTCGACATCGAGAAAGAAGAACGAGTGCGGATTGGTCAGGCGCACGTTGACGATCGTTCCGGTGATCGTGATCGCGCCATCCGCAGATGTATCGTAGGCTGCCGCAAACGAATGATGTGCCGAGACCGTCGCTGGCAGACTGACTGCCATCACGCCCGCAATAATGCCGAGCATCGAGTTGCGCATCATGGTTGGAGTTCCTCCGTTCTGTGTCGCGTGACGAACCGGGTCCGCCGAACCGGCGGCAGCAGACTAATCGAGCCCGTCCGGCGCGCCGCGCGAACCGATACCGAAGCCGAACAGCTTGGTTCCGTCTTCGAACGTGATGTCACGGCCGTTGGCACGAAACGAACGATCGCGGGCCTGATAACCCTCGACCAGAATCACGGTGCCGGGCTGCAGCGAATCGGCGGTAAACCCGCGGCGCAAAATGGCGTTCGGCGCGCCGCCCTCGACCATCCATTTCTCGACTTCGCCAGCCTCATTGACGACGTCGATATGGATCCACGAATGCGGATTGATCCACTCCATTCGCGTGACCGTGCCCTTGAGCTCAACCGGCGCATCGGCGTCGAACTCGGCCGAAAAAGCATGATGAGCAGAGGACGAACCGGCAATGCAGCTCAGCGCCAGCGGCCCGACCAATGACAATATCGTCTTTATTCGCATCGGATATTCCTCCATCTCCGATTCATCGTAGTTCTATTCCTCGTCACGTTTGACAAGATGGCCGTAAATCAATTCCTCAGAAAACGGCACACATTTGAATTCGAGCATCTGGGCGCCGGCCTCGGATCGCCGGTACAGCGGCAGCCGGATCGTCCAGGCGCTCGAGTACAGCGTCGGATCCTCGATTGTCGCCTCGTAGTCAATCCGGTCGTCGCTGACCTTGGTGTAACGCTCGGTCACCACCGTCGAGGTGCTGCGATGGTTACCGGCGCGGTCGTACCAGGCGAGCTCGTTGTTGCCCGTAACCTCGACGACGAGCGTATCGCCTTCCCAGCGGCCATTGGACGTGCCCATCCAGGTCGGAACGACGGCCGACTGGGGCTCACCCATGTTGACGACCCGGTTGGCCGTCGCAAACTCGTAGGCGAACAGGATGTCCTGGTTGCCCTGCATGATGTAGAACGGGTAAGGCATGTAGGCCGCCCGCGGAATGCCCGGCATGTAGCACTTGGCCTCGGGATCGGTCGCCGGCCACCCGGCCCGGTTCTCGTCGCGCTGCGCGAGCGCTTCGGGCAGGTATGGAATCTCGCCGTCGGACGTGTCGACATAGCTGATCCCGGCCGGAATCGCCGCGATGGCCCCAAGCCCCGGGAACTGCGGCAGATCCGCTGCCGAGTGCGCCTCGAGATTCCAGTTGGCCGGCACGTTGGTCTGCCAGAGCCCGTTGAGATCCGGCCTCCCGTCGAGACGGCTGAAGTCCGAAGCGGCGGCCTCAGGCGCGGCATCGACGGCCGGAGCGGATGATTCCTGCGGCTGGGCGCAGGCCCCGATAGTCAGAGCAAGCGTCGCAATGCCGAGCGACGCCCCGGATGGCAAGCGGATCATGGTTTCCCCCTTATTCTCGCCCCTTTCCGGAGCAATCGATCCCTGGAATGACCCCGAGTTTCCAATGCAATCGCTATATCTGTCAAACCGGCTTGATTGTTACCCCGAAACGCCTATTCTTAGTCTAAAGAACACGCATACTCAGGGGGTTTGTCATGCAGTTCACGCTTCGCGCAGCCGGCATCGCAACTTTGGCTTCGACAGCGCTCACCGCGGGTGTCGCGCTGGCACAGGAGCCTCAATACGACCCGAATTACGAGCCGCCGCGCACGCCCTGGGGCGACCCGGATCTGCAGGGCACCTGGCCCGGCACCGACTATGTCGGCGTGCCGATGGAGCGTTCCGAGGAGCTTGGTGAGCGGAACTGGCTGAATGAAGAGGAATATCAGGAAGAAGTCGCTCGCCGGGAACGCCAGGCTGCCACCGATTCAGCCGAATTCGAGCTCGAAGACGCTGCCAACACACCGGGTGGCGCAGTCGGCGGCCCGGTCTCACCGCCGCCGCACTGGCTCGAGCGCGGCGAGCCGCAGTATCAGGCCAGCCTGATCGTCGATCCTCCGAACGGCCGGTTCCCGGCCCGGGCCAACCCGGATGAAGGTGGCGGCAACTTCGGAGGTTTCGGCACCAGCCGCGCCGACTCTTATCTCGACCGCAGCAACTACGACCGCTGCATCACCCGAGGCATCGCGGGCTCGATCCTGCCGGTCATCTATAACAACGGCAATCAGATTTTCCAGGCGCCCGGGTATGTCGCGATCCGCAACGAGATGATCCACGAGACGCGCATCGTGCCTCTCGACGGTCGTGCCCACGCGGATGATGCGATTCGAATGTGGATGGGCGATTCACGCGGTTACTGGGACGGCAACACGCTCGTCATTGAGACCAGAAATCTCAACGATCAGACCGCGATCCGGGGCAATGGCGGCGGCCGGGGAATCGATCCGAATTCCTTACTGACCGAAAGGCTGACGCGCGTCGCCGACGACGTGATCCTCTACTCTCTGACCGTCGATGATCCGACCACGTGGGTCGAACCGTGGACGCTTCAGTTTCCATGGCGGCTCGACAACAGCTACGGCATGTTCGAATACGCCTGCCATGAGGGCAACTACGCGATGTTCAACATCCTGAGCGGCGCGCGGGCGGAGGAAGCCCGGGCTGCAGCCGAAGCCGCCCAGTAGCAGCAATCGATGAAAGTCGGATTCATAGGCCTCGGCCGCATGGGCCGGGGCATGGCCCAACGCATCCTCGAAAGCGGCCATGAGCTGACAGTCTTCGACGTCGTCCCGGAAGCCACGAGGCCTTTCGCCGAGGCAGGCGCTGCGGTCGCCGGTTCGATCCAGGCGCTCGCGGCAGCCAGCGAGGTCGTCGTCTCGATGCTGGTCCACGATGACGCCATTCGCTCCGTCGCGCTTGGCCCCGAGGGGCTTTGCGCCGCCCTGCCCGAGGGTACCGTTCACGTCATCATGGGCACGCACGGTATCGCCACGGTGCGCGAGCTCGAGGACCGGCATCGCGAGGCCGGTCAGACACTGGTCGCGGCACCCGTCCTCGGTCGCCCCGATCTCGCGGCGCAGGGTCAGCTCGGCATCGTCGTCGCGGGACCGCCGGAAGCCGTCGAGCGTGTCTCACCGCTGCTCGACGCGATGGGCCGACGCCAGTTCGTCGCCGGGCCCAAGCCCGAGTCAGCCAGCGCGATCAAGCTCGCCAACAATGCAGTCCTTGGCTGCGCCATGGTTGCGATGGCGGAAGGCTTTTCGCTGATCAGGAAATACGACGTGCCGCCGCAGGTGTTTCAGGACGTCATGACCGAGGGCCTGTTTTCCGCCCCCGCCTACAAGATCTATGGCCAGAAGATGGTCGACGAGAGCTTCGACGAGGTCGGCTCGCCGATCAGCGTCGGTCTCAAGGATGCGAAGCTGATTGCCGAAGCCGGCGCCCTGGCCAGCGTGCCGATGCCGAGTCACAACGTCTATCTCGACCGGCTCGTGGGCGCAACGGCGCACGGCGACGGTGAGCGCGACCAGGCCGTGCTCGGCCGCGAGCAGGCGCGCGCCGCC
>DATCZB010000094.1:0-18494 GCA_036526155.1 Gammaproteobacteria bacterium | reverse complement strand
CCGCGGACCGGCCGGATTCATACCTCTTATCATCAGGCGGTTGCGGCGACCGGACGCCTGAGCTCATCGGATCCGAACCTGCAGAACATCCCGATCCGCAAACCCGAAGGACGCCGCATTCGCCAGGCGTTCATCGCGCCGCCCGATCACTGCCTGATAGCCGCCGACTACTCGCAGATCGAGCTCCGGATCATGGCGCATCTCTCGGGCGACGCCGGCCTCATCGGCGCTTTCCGCGAGGAGCAGGACGTGCATCGAGCCACGGCAGCAGAGGTCTTCGGCGTCAGTCCCAAGGAGGTCGATTCAGACCAGCGGCGTTCGGCGAAGGCAATCAACTTCGGGCTGATTTACGGCATGTCGGCCTTCGGGCTGGCCCGGCAGCTCGGGATCAGCCGGCACGAAGCCCAGGACTATGTCGACCTGTACTTCGAGCGTTACCCGGGGGTCAAGGCCTACATGGACCGGACCCGCGAGCTCGCCCGCGAGCAGGGTTTCGTCAGCACCGTCTTCGGCCGACGCCTCTACCTGCCGGATATCAATGCCCGCAATGCGCCGCGACGCCAGTATGCCGAGCGCAGCGCCATCAATGCCCCGATGCAGGGGACGGCGGCCGACATCATCAAGATGGCAATGCTCGAGGTCGCGCGACAACTCGACGCCGGCGCGCTGCCCGGCCGCCTGATCATGCAGGTGCACGACGAGCTCGTGCTCGAAGTCGAGGCCGACGCGGCAGCCGAGGCCGAGGCGCAACTCGTCGACATCATGCAACAGGCCGCCGAGCTCGACGTGCCGTTGCGGGTGGACGCTCACTCGGGCGCCAACTGGGACGAAGCTCACTAGTCGCGTGCGTCGATCGGGGCGGCCTGAATGTGAACGCCGGGCCTCGCTCGACGGTTTCCCGGGCTCGACGGTTCAGGTGCCGACCCACTCCAGCAGGCGCTGCCTGGCTTCGTCGACGCCGGTCCCGTCCCGGGCCGAGAACCGGATGACCGCAACCTCGGACCCGAGCTGTCCCTGCGCCCGCATGACATCACTCATGCCCGCGCCGCGCGAGAGCTTGTCAGACTTGGTCATGAGCACGGCCACCGGGCAGCCGAGATCGAGCGCCCAGCCAATCATCTGGTCGTCGCTGGCGGACACCCCGCGCCGGATATCGACGGTAAGAAACAGCCCGGCCAGGGAATCCCGGGACCCGAAATAGGCATCGACCAGATCGCGCCACTCGCGCTTGACTCGATCGGGCACACGGGCAAACCCGTAGCCCGGAAGATCCACGAGCCGGCGCTCCTTGCCGAGATCGAAGAAGTTGATGAGCTGCGTGCGGCCGGGCGTCTTGCTGACGCGAGCGAGCTTGGTCTGGCCCGTAATTCGATTGATTGCGCTGGATTTACCCGAATTCGACCGGCCCACAAAGGCAACCTCGGTCCCGGAGTCTTCGGGAAAACCGTCTGCGCCCGCAGCGCTCTTGAGAAATTTCGCCTGCATTGACCGCCCTGTCTGGCCGGCTCCCGGATTGATGTCGCTGCTCGAGATGGGCGCTTAGTGTACAATCGCCGCGCTTTTCCAAGGTAAAGAACCCGGATAACGTGCATTCGACGACAGAGCGCTCAGAGCGCTGTAACCCCCTATATATGCTGACTTTCGCAATCGCGATCGTCGCGCTGTCTACCTCTCTGGAGTCACGCGCACAGCAGGGCGCGGCCGAGGCTGGTCAGACCAAGTCGGTCACCTGTGCCGCCTGCCATGGCGCCGACGGCAATTCCGTGACTCCCATATGGCCATCGCTGGCGGGCCAGCATGCCACATATACGGCGCGCCAGCTGCAGGCCTACAAGGACGGTGAGCGCAGCGACGCCGGCATGCAGGGCTTTGCCGCAATCCTGTCCGAGCAGGACATGCAGGATCTCGGCGCCTATTTCGCGACCCAGGCCATTGCGCCCAAGGGCGCCAACCCCGAAGCCGTCGAAACCGGCGAGCGGATCTACCGCGGCGGGATTCCGGAACGCAATATCGCAGCCTGCATCGCGTGCCATGGCCCGCGCGGCAAGGGGAATCCGCTGGCTGGCTATCCGCGAATCAGTCATCAGCATGCGGATTATCTGGCAACGACGCTACGCGACTACCAGTCGGGCGCGCGTCGATCAGATGCAAGATTGAACCAAATGATGCGCAACGTTGCCGAACTGTTACTCGACGAAGAAATCGACGCCCTGGCTAGCTACATGCAGGGCCTAAACTAAACGACCCGGAGGGCAAGCGTGAAACGAATACCCATTTTATTCCTGGCCCTGTTCGCTCTGGCCGGCTGCGGCCAGCCCGAGCCAACCAGCACCGCCGCCGAGCAGGCGACCGGCACCGCCGAGACCATGTCGGCTCCAGCTACGGCTCCAGCTACGGCTGCCGAGACGACCGCCGAGCCCGCGCCAGCTGTCGCCGCGACGGCGACCGAAGCCACCGCGCAGGCTGAATCGGCGGCGACCACGGAAAGCCCGGCAACCGAAAGGATCCAGCTCGCTCAGGTCGACCTCAGCAGCGTCGAGGCAGCCGGCTTTGTCGAGGGTCAGCACTACCGTCGTCTCTCGCCGACCCAGCCGTCGAACTCGAGCCCGGGCACGGTCGAGGTCGCCGAATTCTTCATGCACAGCTGCATTCACTGCTACAACCTCGAGCCCTATGTCGAGGCATGGCTGCCGGAGAAGCCGGAGCATATCCAGTTCGTCCGCGTGCCGACGACCTGGAACCCGACCGTGCGGCTGCATGCTCAGGGTTTCTACACCGCCGTCGCGCTCGGCAAGGAAGAAGAGATGAATATGCCGTTCTTCCGCGAGATGCATGACCGCGGCAATTATCTGCAGTCGGCAGACGCACTCGCCGACTTCTTCGGCGAGTTCGACGTGAGCCGCGAAGAGTTCGAGGGCGTGTTCGACTCCTTCGCCGTGCACACGCGTCTCAATCGTGCTGACGAGCTCGGTCGCCGCTATCGCGTCGACAGCACGCCGACGATCATTGTCAACGGCAAGTACCGCACCGATGTCGGCATGGCCGGCGGTTATGATCAGCTGTTCGCGCTCATCGAGGCACTTGCCGCTGCGGAGCTCGGCCTCTAGCACGAAGCCCCTCGGCTGCCGCGTATCAGAACTCGTCCGTGGCCTCCACGACGCCGAAGGGATCGGCGTGGATGATCACTTCGGCCCGTGGAAAGCGCTGCTCGACCTCGGCCTCGACCTCGTCGCAGATCTCGTGCACCCGCGCCAGCGGCAACTCGGGCGAGAGCTCCAGATGAAACTGAATGAACTCATGCGTGCCCGAGGTTCGCGTCCTGAGATCGTGCACACCGAGCACCTCTTCGTGACGCCTCGCGATTGTCAGGATCTGCTCGCGGCGCTCGACTGAGAGCTCACGGTCGAGCAGGACGTCGAGCGACTGCAGCACGATCGCCCGAACGCTCGCGAGGATCACGAGAACCACGAGCAGACCGAGGATCGGGTCGGCACGATACCAGCCGAACCACGAGCTCGCGGCAATCGCCGCCAGCACGACGATATTCGTCAGCACGTCGGCCTTGTAGTGCAGCGCATCGGCGCTGATCGCAATCGACCCCGTCCGTCGGACGACGAAGCGCTGGTAGAGGACTAGCGACACCGTAAACACCAGCGAAACGAGCATTACGACCGTGCCGGCCAACGGAGCCGCGATGGGTTCGGGCTCGATGAGGCGCGTGATCGCCCTGAAGCCCACGTATCCGGCTGACAGCGTAATCACAAAGGACTGGGCCAGACCGGCGATGGCCTCGAGCTTGCCGTGCCCGAACCGATGCTCCGGATCCGCAGGCTCGAGCGCAAAGCGAACCGCAATCAACGTCATCGTCGATGCAAACAGGTCGAGCACTGAATCGGCCAGCGAGCCGAGCATCGCGATCGAGCCGGTCGCTGTCCAGGCCCAGATCTTGAGCACGACCAGCGCCACGGCGACGGAGACAGATGCGACGCCCGCCGACTGAACCAGCCGCGTGCGTCGCTCGAGGTCGTGGTCGCGGTCGCGCGCGCCCCGGCTCATAAACCCAGCCGTTGGAGGTCGTTAAGGCGACGCCTGGCTTCATCAATGGTCGCGCGCTCCTTGGCAAAACAGAACCTGACGAGTCTCGACGCCGGCGGCGACTCGTAGAAAACAGAGATCGGTATCGTTGCAACGCCGTGCTCGATCGTCAGCCGGCGCGCGAACTCAACATCGGGCAAGTCCGAGATCGAGCTGTAGTCGGCGAGCTGGAAGTAGGTCCCCTGCGCCGGCGTGAACCCGAACGGTGTGCCTTCCATCGCGGCGAGGAAATAGTCGCGCTTGGCACGATAGAACTCCGGCAGCTCGAGATAGTGCCGGGGGTTCTCGTGCAGGTAAGCTGCGATCGCGCATTGCAACGGCGTCGCCGTCGCGAAAGTGCAAAACTGATGGACGCGCCGTAACTCCTGGGTCAGCGGCGCCGGCGCGATTGCATAACCGACTTTCCAGCCCGTGGCATGAAACGTCTTGCCGAAAGAGGAAATGGCGATGCTGCGTTCCCTGAGCCCCGCATGGCCGAGAATCCCCGCGTGACCGGCACGGTCGAAGACAATGTGCTCATAGACCTCATCGCTGATGACGAAGCAGTCGTAGGGCGCCAGCACCTCGGCAAGACGGTCGCGGTCGGCCGCGGACAACAGCGTGCCGGTTGGATTGTGCGGCGTGTTGATCACGACCAGGCGCGTTCGCGCATTCAGGGAATCCCGTAACCGATCGAAATCGACTGCGAACGCCGCGCCGGAAAGCGGCAGATGCACAGTTTTTGCCCCGGCCAGCGTGATGGCGGGCTCATAGGAATCATAGGCCGGATCGAAAACGATGACTTCATCGCCGGCTCGTGCGAGCGCGATGATGGCGCAGAACAACGCCTCCGTCGCGCCGCTCGTAATCGTGATCTCGGTCTCCGGGTCGACGCTGCTGCCGAAGCGCTCGGCAACACCAACGGCAATCGCCTCGCGCAGCCCGGTGACACCGGCCATCGGCGCATACTGATTCCTCCCGTGCGCGAGCGCGTCGGCGACGAGCTCGATCAGACGAGCAGGCGGATCGAAGTCAGGGAACCCCTGCGACAGGTTGACCGCCGAATGCTGCTCGGCCAGTCGGCTCATCACGGTGAAGATCGTCGTGCCGGTGTCCGGCAGCTTGCTGACCGGTGCCCGGACAGTCATCGCCTCGAAGCGACCCTGTAGAGCGCCACCGCGATGCCCGCCACGACAATGATGCCGGCGATTGCCGGCAGCTCGAACCCGAGCGACAGAACGTCGGCGTCGCCAGTGACAACGATCGGCACCGCAAGGGCAATTCCGAGCAAGGCCTCTCCCGTGATCAGTCCCGCAGCAAAGAGGACGCCGGCCCGTGCGGCTCCGCCCTCTCCGGATGCGCGCGCAACTGCATGCGCGACCAGCCCGCCGACCAGGATCGGCACGGAAAGCTCGAGCGGCAGGTACAGGCCGACGGCCACGGCGAGCACGGGCGCGCGCCACGCCCTCTGGGCGGCTTTCAGATACTCGTCGAACACAATGATCAGAATACCGACACCGGCGCCGCTCGCGACCATGCCCCATGGCAGCCCGTCGCCGAACACGCCCTCGGCGACCGACGCCATGAGCGTCGCCTGCGGCGCTGGCAAGGCGTTCGGCTGCTCTGCCGTCGGTGCACCGAATCCGTAGGCCTCGAGCAAGAGATTCAGCACCGGCGCCATGACGAGCACCGCGGAAATGACGCCGACGGCTTGCATCAGTTGCTGCTTCCAGGGAGTTGCGCCGACGAGATACCCGGCCTTGAGATCCTGCATGTTGTCGCCACCGATCGCCGCCGCACAACAAACGACGGCGCCGACCATGATTGCGGCCGCCGACCCGACGCCGGCATCACGGCCCATGACGACGACGAGCAGCAGCGAGGCGAACAGAATCGTCGCAATGGTGACACCGGAAACCGGATTCTGCGATGAGCCAACCAGGCCGGCCATGTAGGCCGCAACGGATGAGAACAGAAACCCGGCCACGATCATCACGATGGTCATCGCCAGCGCGGCGCCGGTGACCCCGACGATAACGTAGTAAAGCGCGGCAATCGGAACGACGAAGACGGCGATCCCGATCAGCACCCAGCGCATCGGCGTATCGTGCTCGGTCGGATGCAGCGCGGTCTGGCTTTCACTGACGAAGCCGCGCGCCAGTCCGCTCCAGAGCGAGCCGCGAATCGAGAACAGTGCCCAGACGCCGCCGACAAGCATCGCGCCGACACCGAGGTATCGAATCTTGCTGGTCCAGATCGCACCCGCCAGATCGGCCGCCGGCGCGCCAGCCGCAAATTGCCCGGCGAGCGCGGGGTCCGTCTCGAGAAACCATGTCGAGTAGATCGGGATGGCCAGATACCAGGATATTGCCCCGCCGAGAAACACCAGCACGGCAACATTGAGGCCGACGATGTAGCCGACCCCGATCAACGCCGGTGACAGGTTAGAGCCGACATACGCGACCGTGCTCCGCCCGGCATAGCCTGCAGCCTGAGCGGTCGCCGGCCAGAGCCCGAAACCCGTCTCGCAAAACTTGGTCAAGGCCCCGACGAGCGCTGCCAGGCCGATGAGCCTGGCGCCGCCACGGTCGTCGCCGGCGCGCAGCACTTCGGCCGTGGCCGTCCCCTCGGGAAAAGCGAGCTGTTGCTCGACGATCAGGGATCGCCGCAGCGGAATCGTGAACATCACGCCGAGCAACCCGCCGAGGCCGGCAATGACGGTTACCCAGGCGTAATCGAAGGCATTCCAGTAATTCAGAATGATCAGCGCCGGGAACGTGAATATGACGCCGGCCGCCAGCGCCTCGCCGGCCGAGGCAGCGGTCTGGACAATGTTGTTCTCGAGAATGTTCGAGTCGCGAAAGAACTTGAGTATTGCCATCGACATGACGGCCGCAGGGATCGAAGCGGATACGGTGAGCCCTGCAAACAAGCCGAGATAAGCATTCGCGCCGGCGAGCACGGCCGACAGAATGATCCCGAGCAGCAGCGCGCGAACGGTCAGCTGACGCAGCGGGTCAGCCCGATTCATCGGATTTGTCTTCGGCATCGACCGAATCTTCGGCGAGACGATCTCGCAACAGGATTCGGGCCATTATCAACCCGCTTTCGTACAGCACGTAAATCGGCACGGCGAGCAACGTCTGCGAAATCGCATCGGGCGGCGTCAGGAACATGCCCAGGACGAATGCGCCCAGGAAAACGTATGGCCGGGCCTTGCCGAGCGCCCGCACGGAAACGAGCCGGCTCCAGACGAGCATGAACGTGGCGATCGGCACTTCGAAAGCCAGACCGAAGGCAAGAAAGATGCGAAGAACGAAACTCAGGTATTCGCCGATGTCGGTAGCGACCTGGACGTTGTCCGGTGTCTGAGAAATGACGAAGCTGAAGACGAGATCGAAAACGACAAAATAGGCGAACGCGACGCCGACATAAAACAGGACGATGCTCGTGAAGACGAGCGGCACCGCAAAGCGCTTCTCCTTGCGATAGAGCCCGGGCGCGACAAACCTCCAGGCCTGATAGATCAGGACCGGCATGGCTGCAAACAAGGCAACAAACAGCGTTGTCTTGAGCGGCACCATGAACGGTGCGATCGGGCCCGTCGAAATAGGCAATGACCCTTCGGGCAACGCTGCCACCAGCGGATTCGAAACGAAATTAAAGATCTGCTGCTGGAAAGGAAGCAGCACGACGAAGATAAGGACAACGGCGATGATTGCCCGGAACAGCCGCTGCCTCAGCTCGATCAGGTGCGATACGAGTGTGCCCTCTGCAAGCTCCTCTTCACGCCCGCCTTCGATGCGATTGGGGTCCGTCATTTCGATTCCCGATCGTCTTCACCGGAAGCGGGCTGGCCGCTCGTATCGCCATCTTCCGCCGACTCGTCGGCTCCCGCAGCCGGGGGCTCACCCTGCTGTTGATCGGATTGTGCGTCTTGCCCGGATTCTTTTCGTTCGGCGTTAACAGCGGGCTTGCTGTCTTCTCGCGTCCTGTCGTCGCGATCTTTCGATTTCTTCTCGATATCAGCCAGAGCGATTTCTCGCTCAATCTGATAGCGCAACTGATTCGCCGTCCTCCGCGCACGCCCGACCCATCGTCCAATCTGCGTCGCGACACGCGGCAAGCGCTCCGGGCCCAGGATCAGGAGTCCGATAACAAACAGAACGACGAGTTCCCAGAACCCTATTCCGGACAACAGAGCGCTCCGTTCGGACTAATTTTGCTTTTCTTGCTCGGCCTGCTCCGAGAACTCCGCGTCGGTCTTGCCGTCGGACTCGATCTGCCTGGCCTCTCCGCTGGACGACTCGGACGTGTCTTCGTCGTCGTTCATTGCCTTCTTGAAACCCTTGATTGCGCCGCCCAGATCACCGCCGAAGTTCTTCAGCTTCGCCGTTCCGAAAATCAGAATCACGATGCCAAAAATGATCAGCAGTTGAATGGGGCTGATTCCGCCTAGTCCCATTGCTCTTCTCCGAAAAAGTCTTAGATCTTGAATGATACGCGAAAGGCGTGATCAGGAACGTCGCGGCATCACGCGCAGCGAAAATGTAACCGGACCGTCATTTACCAGACTGACCTGCATTTCGGCGCCGAACCGCCCGGTCTCCACAGCCTGGCCCCGGTCACGGATCGTCGCGCAAAGCTCGTCGAACAACGCCTTCGCCACCTCCGGCGGCGCCGAGCCGCTGAAGCTTGGCCGGTGGCCGGAATCGGTGTCGGCCGCCAGCGTGAACTGCGGCACGAGCAGCAGGCCCGCGCCGGTAGTCACCAGATCCAGGTTCATGCGGCCCCCGGCATCGCTGAAAAGACGAAACCTGAGCAGCCGATCCGCCATGCGCTCCACCTCGGCGGGGCCGTCTCCCCGCTCGACCGCAACCAGTGCCAGCACGCCGGGGCCGATGGCGGCGACGCTTTCGCCTGCCACGCTCACGCTGGCGTTGGTCACGCGCTGCAACAGGGCGATCACGCCCGAAGACTCGAAGCCTGAAGAAGTGGAGCGTATCTTATCCCACTGAAATATTCTAATAACGGATAAATCAATTACAATTAACCACTCTATGCTTCTTATTGGTGACTTTTGGATTTTTATTTTCCACTATATCTAAAATATGGGCAATTGACGCCTATTATTTTCTGAGCACCCTTCCTTTGCGCTCCACATTGACCAAACCGCACCGCTCTGGGCTGCGAGAGCGCGATCTGATATTACTAGCGCCAGCAGCAACAATTACCTGTGCCAACAACAATCGGAGTCTAATCGGACCATGAAGAGACGTCAGTTTATCGGCGGCCTGACCGGCGCAGCCGCCGCCACGGCCTGCGCGCCCCAGGCCGACCCGGGCTCCACCACCCAAACGTCGACACAGCGCTTCAACTGGAAGCTCGTCACGACCTGGCCGCCAAACTTTCCTGGCCTCGGCACCGGCGTCAATACGCTGGTTGAGTATATCGAGGCGATGAGCGCCGGCCGGATTCAGATCCAGATCTATGCCGCCAACGAGCTGATCCCCGCCCTCGAGGTTTTCGACGCCGTCTCGCGCGGCACGTCGGAAATGGGGCACGGCGCGGCCTACTACTGGCGCGGCCAGAGCGAGGCGGCTCAGTTCTTCTGCTCGATCCCGTTTGGCATGAATGCTCACGAGATGAACGGTTGGCTGTATCACGGCGGCGGCATGGAGCTCTGGCGCGAGACCTACGAGCCGTTCAATCTGATGCCGTTTGCGGCGGGCAACACCGGCGTGCAGATGGGCGGCTGGTTCAACAAACGGATCGATTCGGTGGAGGATCTTCAGGGACTGAAGATGCGCATCCCCGGCGTCGGCGGCGAAGCCTTGCGGCTGGCCGGCGGCACGCCCGTCACGCTCGCGGGCTCCGAGATCTTCACGGCCCTGCAAACGGGCAGCATCGACGCCACCGAATGGGTCGGGCCGTACAACGATCTGGCGATGGGCCTGCATCAGGCAGCGCGCTATTACTACTATCCGGGCTGGCAGGAGCCCGGGCCGACGCTCGAATGCATCATCAACCGGGAGGCCTGGGATTCGCTGCCCGCGGACCTGCAGGCCATCGTCGAGGTTGCATGCCAGGCCACGAACCAGGATATGACGTCGGAATACATGGCCCGCAACGCTGCCGCCTTACGCCAGCTCGATCAGAACCCCAACGTCGAGATTCTGAGCTTTCCGGAACCTGTGCTGGAGAATCTGGCGCGCCTGACACTCGAGGTTATCGAGCAGCTCGCGGCGGAGGACGACCACGTCGCCAGAGTCTGGCAATCGTATCGGACTTTTCTGGAGGAATCGGCGACCTGGCAGCGGATCTCGGAGCAAGCCTATCTCGCTACCCGGGACTGAATTTCTCAGTAAATTCCGCATTACTCCGTCGGCTTCTATTTGCTAACATTCGCACCCGAAAGGCGCATTCGGGCTAAGTATAAAAAGGACAGACACGATGAGATGGATCTTGGGTGCAGCCCTGATCGCAAGCTACGGCTTACCAGGACCTGCCCAGGCACAGGATTGTGCCGCCACGATCGATGGCAACGATGCGATTCAATTCAATTTGAGCGAGATGACAGCCAGCTCGGGCTGCGAGTCCTTCACGCTGACGCTCAGGCACGTCGGGTCACTCGCCGCCAATATCATGGGCCACAACTGGGTCCTGACCACTACCGCCAACTATGAGTCCGTCGCCATGGCGGGTCAGGCTGCCGGTATGGACAATAACTATGTGCCCGCGGGTGATGCGCGCGTTATTGCAGCGACCGCAATTATCGGCGGCGGGGAGGAAACCTCGGTCACGTTCGATGCATCGGCGCTCGAGCCCGGCGGGGATTACACGTATTTCTGCAGCTTCCCGGGGCACTACGTGCTCATGAAGGGTAAGCTGGTCGTTGAATAAACTAGCGCACCGGCCGCACAGTTAATCGTGTTTGGTGCCCACGGGAGAATTAGGGGAGTGTTATGCCTGTAGTCTTGGCAGCGGCCATCACCTTTCTGGTCATCGGTTCGCTGATTTATCACTTCAACGCCTGGTATTTCACGGATCTCGCGTCCAACTGGGGCCTGATCGACCTCACGGTCGACATCACGTTCTGGGTCGCCGCCGTCGTATTCGTCCTGATCAACCTGTTCACCGCTTACTGCATCATCAAGTTCCGGCACAAGCCGGGTCACAAGGCTCACTACGAGCCCGAGAGTCACAAGCTCGAGATCATCCTGACGGTCATCACTTCGGTTGGTGTGGCCGCAATGCTCGCGCCGGGCCTGGTCGCCTGGGGTGATTTCGTCAAGGTGCCCGACAACGCCATGCAGGTCGAAGCCGTCGGCAAGCAGTGGCACTGGAGCTATCGTTACCCGGGCGAGGACGGTCAGTTCGGCAACACCGACGTCCGCCAGATGACGGTCGCGAACCCGCTCGGCATCGACCCAGCGGACCCGGCCGGCCAGGACGACATCGTTGTCAACGGGCCGGTTGCGCACTTGCCCGTGGACCAGCCGATTCACTTCCTGCTGCGCTCGTCCGACGTGCTGCACAATTTCACGGTGCCGCAATTCCGCGTCAAGATGGATCTCGTGCCCGGCATGGTGACCTATCAATGGTTCGAGGTAACGAAGACCGGCACCTACGAAGTCCTCTGTGAAGAGCTCTGCGGCGTCGCGCATTTTGCGATGCGCAGCAAGGTCGTCGTCGAAGAGCAGGCCGATTTCGACGCCTGGCTCGATTCGCAGCCGACCTTCGCCGAAACCCAGGCACGTCCCGTGGGCGACGCGGCTCGCGGCGCAGCAACCTACGCCGTTTGCCTGGCCTGCCATGGCGCTCAGGGTGAGGGCAACGTTGCACTCAACGCACCGAAGCTCGCCGGTCAGGAGCCCTGGTATCTGCGTCGGCAGATCGATAATTACCAGAACGGGCGCCGCGGCACGGAAGACAATATCGCCGTGCAGATGTCCGCCATGGCAGCCGTGCTGGCGACGCCGCAGACACTCGAGGACGTCATAGCCTACATCGGCACGTTCCCCGACGAGCCGGCAGAAACGACGATCACGGGCGACATCGAGCGCGGCCGCGATTTGTACACGACCTGCGGGCTCTGCCACGGCGCCCAGGGCGACGGCAACTGGAACACGAACGCGCCTCGGCTGGCCGGCATGAGCGACTGGTATCTGCATCGCCAGCTGACCCTGTTCAAGCAGGAGGACCGGGCGCGGCGTCGCGGCGGGCATCCGGAAGACGTCTATGGCGACCAGATGTATTTGCTGGCGGGCATGCTTACAGACGACGCCGCGATCGACGATGTCATCGCATATATCAACATGCTGCCTTAAGCGTTCGCGGCGAGACTCAGGAGGAATCTAGAACATGGCATACGTTGCAATCGCCGACCGGGATCATGAACAGCACATGCATGACCCTGATACGTTCATTACCAAGTACGTATGGAGCCAGGACCACAAGGTCATTGCTATTCAGTACGGTGGCACAGCCATCGCAATGGGGGTTATCGCGCTCGTTCTGTCGCTGCTCATGCGCCTGCAGATCGGCTTCCCCGGCACCTTCGAGATCTCGCCGTACGAGTACTACCAGTTCGTGACCATGCACGGCATGATCATGGTCGTTTACCTCCTGACCGCCCTGTTCCTGGGCGGATTCGGCAATTATCTGATCCCGCTCATGTGCGGCGCCCGGGACATGGTGTTCCCGTACATGAATATGCTGAGTTTCTGGGTCTTTCTGCTGTCGTGCATCATCCTCTGCATCAGCTTCTTCGTTCCTGGCGGCCCGACAGGCGCCGGCTGGACACTCTATCCGCCTCAGTCCATTTCTCAAGGAACGCCCGGCGTCGACTGGGGCATCCTGCTCATGATTCTGTCGCTGGCCGTATTCATCGTTGCGTTCACGATGGGCGGCCTGAACTACGTCACGACCGTGCTGCAGGCGCGCTGCAGGGGAATGACGCTGATGCGCATGCCGCTCTCGGTCTGGGGCATCTTCATTGCCACGATCCTCGGCCTGCTCGCATTCCCGGCCCTGCTCGTCGCCGCAATCATGATGCTGCTCGACCGCACGCTGGATACCAGCTTCTTCATGCCGGCACTCATGCTCGCCGGCGAAGCCACCGATACCGAGGGCGGCAGCCCGATTCTGTTCCAGCACCTGTTCTGGTTCTTCGGTCATCCCGAGGTCTACATCGTCGCGCTGCCGATGTTCGGGCTGGTCTCTGACCTGCTCAGCACACATGCGCGCAAGAACATCTTCGGTTACCGCATGATGGTCTGGGCGCTGGTCGCTATCGGCGCGATCTCGTTCGTCGTCTGGGCGCACCACATGTACGTCAGCGGCATGAACCCGTACTTCGGTTTCTTCTTTGCGACGACGACACTGATCATCGCCGTGCCGACAGCGATCAAAGTCTATAACTGGGTGCTGACGCTCTGGCGCGGCGATCTGCATTTCACCCTGCCGATGCTCTGGGCCACAGGCTTTATCTTCACGTTCGTCCACGGCGGATTGACCGGCCTCTTCCTCGGCAACGTCACCGTCGACCTGCCGTTGTCCGACACGTATTTCGTGATTGGCCATTTCCATATGGTCATGGGCGTGTCACCGGTCATGGTCGTCTTCGGCGCCATTTATCACTGGTATCCGAAGATGACGGGCAAGATGCCGAACATGAAGCTCGGTGTGATCCATTTCTGGATGACGTTCCTCGGCACTTACGCGATTTACCTGCCGATGCACTACATCGGCATCCTCGGCATGCCGCGTCGCTATTACGCATACGGGGATACCGACTTCATCCCGCAATCGGCGCTGGATGTGAATCAGACGATCACGATTGCAGCAATATTCGTCGCGGTCGCGCAGATCTTCTTCTTCGTCAACATCATTTACAGCCTGTTCAAGGGCAAGGATTCGGGGCCGAATCCATGGCGCGCGACGTCACTGGAATGGCAGACGCCCGATACGCCGCCCAAGCACGGCAACTGGGGGCCTGAGCTGCCCGAGGTGCACCGCTGGGCCTATGACTACAGCGTCCCCGGTGATGATGAGGACTACATTCCGCAGAATCATCCGATCAAGCCGGGCGAAGCCAGCGTAGGAACCTGACGGAGAACGACGCATGTTTACGTTGCTCTTCATAGCGATGTGCTTTGCCATGACGGTGGCCTTCGTCCTTATACGGCGGCTGCAGGATAAGCCCTGGACCCAGCATGGCATTCTCGAGGGCAGTCAGGACGGGCTGACCTCGTCGGCGCCCAAGGTTGGCCTCTGGGTCTTCCTCGGCGTCGTCACGAGCGTGTTCCTCGTCTTCATCGGCGCCTACTTCATGCGCATGGACATGAGTCACGGCGGGATGGCTGCCGGCGAGATGCAGGGCTGGGTGCCGGTCGAAGAGCCTCGAATACTCTGGGCCAACACGGTCGCTCTGGTTCTGGCGAGCATCGCGATCCAGCTTGCGCACGGGTTCAGCTCATCGACGCAGGGACGGGCGAAGATGCGCCGATATTTCAATATGGCGGGCCTGCTGACGATGTCGTTTCTGATTGGTCAGGTGCTGGCCTGGCAAGCGCTTTACGCAACTGGCGAGTATGCCGCGACGACCGTGTCGTTCGCATTCTTCGTGCTCCTGACCGCCGTGCACGGCGCGCATCTGGTCGGCGGGCTCGTCGTCTGGAGCCGGGCTGCGTCGCGAATCCGGCGCGGCCTCGAGCAGGCTGAGCTGCATGAGGTCGCGGCACTCAGGCAGAGCATCCAGCTTTGCGCAACTTACTGGCACTACCTGCTGATGATCTGGCTGGTGCTGTTCGCAATTCTTTTATCAACCTAAGTTTCGAGGCAACGCTTAACGATGGCACAAGAAGGTTCGGCCACTGCTGATCAGGCCAACTCGGGGGGGCTCTTAGCCGACTGGGCCGCTGATCGTCAAACGTTCCAGGTTCCCTGGGGCAAGGCGATGATGTGGATATTCCTGTTGAGCGATACGTTCATCTTCACATCGTTCCTCGTTGGCTACGGCCACGACCGGATCTCCACGGCCGCGGCGTGGCCGAATCCCAGTGAGGTCTTCGCGCTGACGATCTTCGGCATCAATATGCCGCTGATCCTTATCGCGATCATGACCTTCGTGCTCATCACATCGAGCGGCACGATGGCCATGGCCGTCAATTTTGGCTATCGCGGCAACCGTGCCCGTGCCGCCGCGCTGATGCTGATCACCGCGGCTTTTGGCGCCGTCTTCGTCGGCATGCAGGCGTTCGAGTGGACCAAGCTCATCGAGGAAGGTGTCAGGCCCTGGGAGAACCCCTTCGGTGCCGAGCAGTTCGGGGCTTCGTTCTTCATGATCACGGGCTTTCACGGACTCCACGTTACCGGAGGCGTGATCTATCTCGTCATCGTCGCGCTCAAGGTTCTGAGAGGCGACTACGAGCGCGGCGGCGGAAATTACGAGATAGTCGAGATCGTTGGCCTGTACTGGCACTTTGTCGATCTCGTCTGGGTATTCATCTTCGCATTCTTCTACTTGTGGTGAGGGGCGACCGCTAATGGCAACCGAAGGTCAACAACACCCGTTAAGCATCTATTTCTGGATCTGGGGTTTGCTTTTTCTTTTCAGTGCGTTTTCGTACGGGACGGATTTTCTCGAGCACGGATTTCTGCGCTGGGGACTCATCCTGCTCTTCATGTTCCTGAAGGCCGGATTCATCATCGCGATCTTCATGCACATGAAGTGGGAGCGGATGGCCCTGATCTGGGCGATTCTCGGTCCTCCGGTGCTGCTACTGTTCCTCATCGGCTTCATGGTCTATGAGGGCGAGTACACGGAAGCGACGCGGATCGACGCTTTCACGGCGCCACCCGAGCCCGAAGGCCTGGACCACTAATCATGATCTGGTGGCTCGTCGGCATCGCCTTATGCTGCGTGATCTGGGCGGGGGTCTGGAAAAGCAACCTCCTGCTCGCATTTGGCATCCTGGTCGGCGTATTGCTGGCCTGGTTGCTGTCCTATTCACTCGAACCGTATGTGACTGGTATGGAACACATCCCGCTCTGGCTTCCGCCGCTGCCGATGGCAACGGTGGCACTGGTGCTCTTCGTCTATGGCGCCCTGGTCTGGATCAGGGGTAACGAGGGTTTGCCGAAGGGCAAGTCCGAAGACACCGAACACCACCACTAGTTGGATCACGGGGCCCGGCCCCATTTCCTGAGCAAGCGACCCAAGAGGGGTCAGAGCCCTTTCTGGAGAAAGGGCTCTGACCCCTTGTTAATTTCCTAGCAGGACTTCCGGCAGCCAGGTGGCGAGCGACGGCCAGGAGGCGACGATTGCCAGCGCCAGAATCTGAATCGCGACGAACGGAATAACGCCTCGATAGATGTCACCCGTCGCGAGCGAGTCGGGCGCAACTCCCCGCAGGTAGAACAGCGCAAAACCGAAAGGCGGCGTCAGAAACGACGTCTGCAGATTGATCGCGATCATGACGCCGAGCCAGACGGGATCCAGACCCATCACCAGCAGGATCGGCCCGACGATCGGCACGACGACGAATGTGATCTCAATGAAGTCGAGCACGAAGCCGAGCAGGAACATCAGCAGCATGACGGAGACGACGGCACCGAAAACGCCGCCGGGGAGACTTGTCAGCACATCCTGTACCAGACGGTCACCGCCATAGCCTCGAAACACGAGTGAGAACAGCGACGCGCCGATCAGGATCAGAAAGACCATGCTGCTGACCCGAGTCGTGCTTTGCATGATTCCCCGGAGCCGGGCTACGCTCAACTCTCCGCGTAATGACGCGAGCAACAACGCTCCGACGGCACCGACCGATGCGGCTTCGGTGGGCGTCGCAATACCTTTCAGGATCGATCCAAGCACGGCCAGAATCAGCAGCAACGGAGGCGCGAGCGCCATCAGCAGCGCCATCCAGTCGGGCCCTTCCGGATCCTTTGCGGCCGTCGGCATGGCTTGGGGCTTGAAGATCGCGATAGCGACCAGATAGACGATATAGAGCCCGACGAGCATCAGCCCCGGGATCAAGGCGCCAGCGAACAGATCGCCGACCGAAACCGTGTCCGGATTGAAGATTCCCTGCGAAGTCTGCGCGTCGCTATAGGCCGTGGACAGCACGTCACCGAGCAGCACGAGAACGATCGACGGCGGGATGATTTGCCCCAGCGTTCCGGCCGCACAGATCGTTCCACTCGCAATCTGCGGGCTATAGCCGTGCCTGAGCATTGTCGGCAGGGACAATAAGCCCATCGTCACGACAGTCGCGCCGACGATGCCGGTGCTCGCGGCAAGGAGCATACCGACGACGGTCACGGATATCCCCAGGCCACCGCGCAGCGAGCCGAAGAGCGCGCTGAGGTTTTCGAGCAGGTTCTCGGCGATTCGCGCACGCTCGAGCGTTACGCCCATGAAGACGAACAGCGGAACGGCCAGCAGAGTCTGGTTGCTCATGATACCGAACAGGCGATTCGGCATGAGCTGCAGGAAACTGCCGTCGAAGCTGCCCCCGATGATGCCGCCGACGGCGAAAATCAGCGCGACACCGCCCAGACAGAAAGCAACGGGAAAGCCTGAGAGCAGCACGAGAATGACCGCAGCAAACATGACGAGCGAGATCCATTCCACAGCGCTATTCCTTAATGTCCGCCGCTGTCGTCGTCGCCTTGTTCATCCGGACGAATCAGCTCCTCGACGTCGCGCAGCACATTGGCGACCCCCTGCAGCGCCAGGAGACCGGCCGTCACGGGAATCACGCTCTTGAGTAACGGCATGAACGGATAGCGCAACCCGCCGGCTTCCCGCGATCCCTCGGTATTCCTCCAGGACTCAGCTGCGTAATCCCACCCCACGATGATCAGGAAGATCATCATGGGCAACAGAAACAACAAAGTACCGGCGATATCGACCCAGGCACGACGTCGGCGCGAAAGCTCCCGATAGAAGATATCGACTCGGACGTGCTCATCGTGTTGCAGTGTGTAAGCCGCGGCGAGCATGAAGACGGCTGCGTGCATCCAGACCACGCTTTCCTGCATCCAGATCCAACCGAGATCGAATTGGTAACGCAGCACGACGACAATGAACTGAATGGCGACCATCGGCAGCATCGCCCAAGCGATGATTCGGCCGGTCCATTCGCTGACCCCCGCGAGTCGTTCTGACCAACTCATAAAGAATCAGTCCCGCTCTTGATCATCATTCCGCAGCCGTCTCAGAAAGACCTGCATTTCTTTTTCGACTTGTCGGTCCCCGCGCTGCCTGGCCACGGCTATCCCCCTCTCGAAACTCTCTGCCGCCGCCTCGTGCTGACCGGCTGCGACCTGCGCCTGCCCCAGCAGACGCCAGGCGGCAG
Source organism: Gammaproteobacteria bacterium (assembly GCA_036526155.1). Classification (GTDB taxonomy): domain Bacteria; phylum Pseudomonadota; class Gammaproteobacteria; order Steroidobacterales; family Rariloculaceae; genus DATCZB01. Next base: position 54 of record DATCZB010000094.1, on the reverse strand, counting down.
AATAGTCGGGGTCCTGAGACACGGCAACTTTGGCGTGTTCGATTGCCCGCTCCG
>DATCZB010000093.1:0-2719 GCA_036526155.1 Gammaproteobacteria bacterium | reverse complement strand
GCGCAACCTATGGCGCCTGGTCGAGGAACTGAATTCCGCCGGCATGACGATCGTGCTGACGACCCACAACATGGAAGAAGCCGAGCATCTTTGCGGCCGCATTGCGATCATGGACCATGGCAAGATCATTGCCGAGGGATCGCCACAGAGCCTGATCCTCGAGCATGCCCCCGAGCCTCCCCAGGCGCGGCTGCACGGCAATCTCGAGGACGTTTTTCTGAAACTGACCGGCCACGCGCTACGGGAGTCGTGAGCATGAACTCGACGCTGACGATGGCCAGGACGCTGCTCAAGATCTTCTCGCGCGACCGGCAGGCGATCTTCTTCACGCTGTTTTTTCCAATCACCTTCATGGTGATATTTGGTATTGCGAGCAGAGGCGGCGAAGATCGCATCGAGATCGGAATCGTCGACAACGCCGGCAACAGGTTCAGCGAGCAGTTTATCGAGCGCCTCGGCAGCAATGACCTGTTCAGCATAAATTTCGGTGCTGAGGAAGAGCTCAAAGCGCAGGTCGAGGCCGGCGATCTCGCGCTGGCTCTGATCCTCCCCGAGCAGTTCGACGAGAGCCGCGCAGCCGACCTGACGATGCTCGTAGACGCCGCGCAGGCGAGGCAGACCGCCATGCTGGTCCCGCTCGTCGAGCAGGCGCTGCTCGACATCGAGCGCAACCTGCGGTCAATCGAGCCCCTGTTCCCTTTGAGCGTCGTCGATGTTCAGGCCCGCTCTCAGCGTTACATCGACTTTCTCGTGCCCGGGCTCCTGGCTCTGACGATCATGCAGATCAGCATTGCCGGCAGCGGTTACAACATCGTCGAGTTCCGCCGCAAGGGAATCCTGAAACGTTTGTTCGTGACACCCATCAGGGCCGGGCACTTTATCGGTGGGCTGGTGCTGTCGCGCCTGGTCATCACGGTCATTCAGGTCAGCTTTCTTCTCGCCGTCGCGGTGGTGGTGCTCAACGTGCCGGTCGAAGGCAACCTTATCGAGCTGCTCAGCCTGATCGTGCTCGGCGCGTCGATCTTTCTGAGCCTCGGTTTCTGGATGGGCAGTCTGGCCAAGACTCAGCAGGCAATCATGCTGCTCGGCAACCTCGTGACGCTGCCTCAGCTGTTTCTGTCGGGCGTGTTTTTCTCGATCGATGCGATGCCCGATCCGTTACAGCCCGTCGCCAGGCTGCTCCCGCTGAGCTTCGTTGTCTCGAGCGTGCGCGAGGTGATCGTCAACGGCGTCTCGATTGCCGCACAGATCCCGACGATGATCGGGCTCATCGTCTGGCTTGCGATCAGCCTCATGCTGGCAATCAGGTTCTTCCGCTGGAAAGAAGTCGCGAGCTGATTACTGCCCCTCGATAAACTCCGGCGCGAGCTCGTCACAGCGGTGCGCCACGTAGGGCACATCCGCCGGCAGCACGATGTCGTAACCGACGTATTGGTCGGTGAAATACACCGGATCCTCGGCAAGGAAATCACGCCTGAGCTCGAGGGAATCGGGATCGAGCGAAAAGCGTTCGACGACCCGCAGCTGATCGGAGTTTCTGACGGGCGCGGCGATGACGCCGGGCTCGAAGCCGATGGTTTCGACGACCAGAACGTCGCCCTCCCAGCGCCCGATCGAATGCCCGGAATAGCTCGGCTCGATGTCATCGGGATGCTCAGCGAGATTGATGTGAATCACTCGCTCGAAACTGTAGAGCCCGTAATTGATGACGATCCGATCACCGGCCTGGGTGATGCGATTCACCGCGCCGTCGAAGGTCCAGTCGAAAATGATGCTCGTCGGCTCACAGCGCAGGCGCGGGTTATCCTCGGTAGACCACATCACGAACGCATCGGCCTCGGCCTGGCCGCGCTCGGTGAACGTGACCGGCCGCGGACCCCAGCCAGATGGCGGCACATCGGCCATCGACAGCTCGCCGGACTCGATGCCGGGCTTCATGCTCTTCGGAACGAGATTGCCGCCGCGCCCATCAGGCGGCACGGCGATGACGTATTGCTCCTGAGCCCAGTCACCGGAGATGTTGAGTTCGCCCGACGCGAGCCGTAACGGCCGGTTCGACAGATCGGTGCCCGCGTCTGTCTCGAACTGATCGTTGCGGTTGAACCCGGGCTCATCCCCTATCGTGATGTCTTCCAGATAGCATGCGGCCGGATCCGTTCGATGACCAAAACCGTCTATTCTTGCTTCGGCTCCGATTACGAACATCTCCTCCGACCAGCCGGAGCGACGCATCAAGGTCGCCGCGCGCATCTCGCAACGCATCGCGATCACTTCTCCGTTGTCGTCCGCCACGTCGAGATGGAGATAGGCGTGCGGATTGACGAAGTCGATCCCGGTGATGACGCCCTCGATCTGAACCGGCAGCGAACGCTCGAACTGACCAAAGCCGTGGTGTGCTTCGATCGCCGTGCTTGCCCCCAGCGTTACGACGGCCAGCAAGGCTCCGAAATGAGCGCGACCAGCGCGCTCGCTATTGATGTGCTTCATGCCCGAATCATACTCCGCGTATTCCAATGACGGTGGCGGCTCCGGCCGCGCCAACGAAATTCGCGACCAGGTCCCATCCCGTATTCAGGTAGCCGCCGACGTTGGTCTCTGCCATGAGCAGGGTTGCCGAGAACTCGATCAGCTCGTTGAGAGCGCCCAGGCCCATACCGGAGGTTGCCGCGAGCACCATCAGGCCGAGGCTCGGCACAGCCTCACCGCCACGGCGATGAAT